>NZ_PSWE01000018.1:0-76979 GCF_002932195.1 Rathayibacter sp. AY1C4
CTACAACGCCCGGACGGACGCGGTGCTGACCACTTTGGCGGCGCTGGAGGCGGGGGGCGCGGTCGTGGGGTCGGTGGTCGTGCCGGTCATGCGCGTGCCGCCCCGTAGACCTCGTACGCGCCCGCGACTCCGCCGCCCACCGGCACGGAGGCGCCCGCGCGGCGCAGCACCGCCTCCAGCGCCGCCAAAGTGGTCAGCACCGCGTCCGTCCGGGCGTTGTAGCCCATCGTGCCGATGCGCCAGACCTTCCCGTGCAGCGGCCCGAAGGACGTGCCGATCTCGATGCCGAAGTCGGCGAGCATCTCCCCGCGCACCGCATCACCGTTCACGCCCTGCGGGATGCGCACCGCGACGACGTTCGTCATCTTGTGCCCGACGTCGCCGAACACCTCGAGATCGAGGCCGCGGACTCCGGCGAGCATCGCCGACCCGTGCAGCGCGTGGCGGGCGACCGTCTCGTCCAGGCCCTCCTCGACGACGATGCGGGCGCACTCGCGCGCGCCGTAGAGCATCGTGGTCGCCTCGGTGTGGTGGTTGAGGCGGCGCGGCCCCCAGTAGTCGAAGATCATCCCGAGGTCGAAGTAGTTGGAGCGGACGCGGCGGGCGCTGACAGTGTCGCCCTCGTCGCGGATCCCCGCCTCGATGCTCCTGCGCGACTCGATCACCGCGACGGCCTTCTCCGAGAAGGTGACGGGAGCCGATCCGGACGGGCCGCCCAGGCACTTCTGGAGCCCCGCGGTGACCGCGTCGAGCCCGAGCTCGTCGGTCGCGAAGGCGTTGCCCGCGAGGGAGGCGGTGACGTCGGTGTAGAAGAGGGCGCCGTGCTTCTCGCAGAGGGCGCCGAGCTCCTCCAGCGGCTGCGCCATGGTGGTCGACGTGTCGCCGTGGACCACGGCCAGCATCTTCGGCTTCACCCGGGCCAGAGCCTCGGCGATCGCCGAGACGGCGAAGACCTGCCCCCACTCGGCCTCGATCACGTGCACCTCCGCGCCGCAGCGCTCCGCGATCTCCCGGAGGAGGTGCCCGAACCGCCCGAAGACCGGCACGAGCACGCGGTCGCCCGGCTCCAGCATCGAGACCAGCGCCGCCTCGATGCCCGCACGGCTCGTGCCGTCGACGAGCATCGTCTTCTCGTTGCGGGTGCGGAACACCTGCCGGTACAGCTCCTGCGTCTCCGTCATCGTCGCCGTCATGAACGGGTCGTACTGCCCGACCAGCTGCGCCGACATCGCACGCAGGACGCGCGGATCCGCGTTGATCGGGCCCGGCCCCATCAGCAGGCGCGGCGGCGGATCGACGGGGAGGAACGGTGCGGGCGCGGTCATGGGCCACCTCTTCACGAGCGGGAGAGAAACAGTCGTTTCACCCGGAGAGCCTATGCGACGGACGTTTCGCCGGTGTTTCGCGGTGTGGCGGGGGTCGAGATTCTCGACAGAAGCTCCTCCACAGGCGTCTTCCGGAAGCGGGTCCTCCCGATCGGGCGCACCTGCGGCCCGCGTGTCGGTGGTCGCTGGTTCAATACGGGTATGGCGGATGGGATGCGGCAGGGACTCGAGGAGGTCCGCGCCCTCGGCGACCGCGCGGCGCTGCTCGCCCGCTCGGCGGCTCCGCTCCACCTCGCCTCCGCCGAGGCGCTGCACGAGGCGTACACGGCTGCTCTGCGTCGCCCGAAGGCGTTCGCGCGCGGCGCGTCTCCCGCCGAGTCGCGCGACCTCGTGGAGCGCTCGGTCCGGGCCGAGCTCGCCGTCGCACTCGCCGTGTCCGAGCGTGTGGCCGCGCGCGAGCTCGAGCACGCCCGCCTGCTGGTCGACCACCTGCCCTGCACGCGCGCCGCGCTGGCCGAGGCGCGGTTGCGCTGGGAGGCGGGGCAGATCATCTGCGGAGTCGCGGCCACCCTGCCGCCGGCCACCCTCCCGGAGTTCGACGAGCGCGCCGCGGGACTGGCCGCCTCGATGACGCCGACCCAGCTGCGGCGACGCCTCGCCCGGCTGCGGGACGAACTCCACGAGAGTCCTCTGGCCGACCGGCACGCCCGCGCTCGGGAGGACCGGTCGGTCCGGGTCTCGCCCGAGCAGGACGGCATGGCCACGCTCTGCGCGACCCTCCCCGCTCCGGCAGCGTTCGGTGCGCTCGCGCGGCTCGACCGGATCGCCCGCGCCCTCCGCGACGGGAGCGGTGCAGCGGAGAAGCGCACGCTCGCGCAGCTGCGGGCCGACGCCCTGGTCGACCTGCTCTGCGACGGCGATGTGTCCGGCACGGCGCCAGGCGACGAGCGTCCGCGCACGTCCGCTCGCGGCATCCGGGCCGAGGTGCGTCTGACCCTCGCCGCGAGCACCGCGGCCGGGCAGGACGAGACCCCCGCGGAACTGGACGGCTACGGCCTCATCCCGGCCGGCGTCGCGCGCGAGCTCCTCGGAGCCGACTCGGCCGTCACCCCGGTGCTCACCCATCCGAGCACGGGCGCCGTGGTCTCCGTCGGACGCACGCACCGCCTCCCTCCCCCGCGGATGCGCCTCGCCCTCCAGCTGCGCGACCGGACATGCCGCTTCCCCGGCTGCACCCGGCCCGCGGCGACCGCCGAGGCCGACCACACGCTCGAGTGGCGTCACGGAGGCGCCACCGCCCTCGACAACCTGGCGTCGCTCTGCGTCGCCCACCACCACGTCCGCCACGGCGACCGCTGGACCTACACGCTCCACCCCGACGGATCGGCCGACTGGACCACCCCCACGGGCCGCCGCGTGGTCACCCGTCCACCCGATCCGCCCGCGCCGCCAGCCCCGCCGCGGCGCAGGCCGAGCTTCAGCGATGCGCCGCCCCCGTTCTGACGGCGGAAGGAGCCGCGCTCCTGCGGGCGTGCTCCAGCGCGTGCTCCAGCGGGCGTGCTCGTGCACGCCCGCTCGCGCCGCGCGGGTCCGATCCACCGGCCTGTCTCAGCCGAGGGCCGAGCCGTGGAAGACGGTCGTCCGACGCGCCCGCCGACGAACCGGTCCACCGAGCCCGCACTCGCTGCACCCGGGCTCGTTCCACCCTCCGGGCTCGGCGCCCCTGCTCACCGCTGAGATCGCACTCGAGGACAGCGGTCAGCGCAGCGACTCGGCCACGACGGCGCAGCTTCCGCCTCGGATCCACGACGAGGGACGGAGGGACGGAGCGACGGAGCGACGGAGCGACGGAGCGACGGAGGGACGGAGGGACGGAGCGAGAGAGAAAGAGAGAGGGAGAGGGAGAGGGAGAGGCGGCAAGCGGGAGAGCGGGTCACGGCTTCCGCCTCGATTCACGATGAGGGAGAGAACGAGCTCCGGGCGTGGCCCCTCTCAGAGCGTGCCGGCCAGCTCCAGCAGCGCGAGATCCGACCCCCGCGGTCCCACCAGGCAGAGCCCCACCGGAGCGCCGCCGACACTCAATCGCGGCACCGACAGCGCCGGATACCCGCCTATCCCGGCGACGCAGGTCAGGCCGAGCGTCGCCGTCCGCGCCGCGTCGATCGCCTCGGCCGACGCATCGAGGGCCGGCGCCACCGACGACGTCGACGGCAGGAGGAGCACCCGCCCCTCGAGCGCACGGTCGAGCGCCTCCCGGAACCCCGCGACCCGCGCCCGCGCGGCCGTCTCCTCCTGCTCGTCGACGAGCGAGGCCGCGTCGAAGCGCGCCTGCACGTCCGCCGCCAGCACTCCCGGATGCGCCGCGACCCACGAGCCGCTCGACCGCCACGCCTCCGCCGCCTGCACGAGCCGGAACGCCTCGAGCATCTCCGCCACGGGCGGCAGCTCGACCTCGTCGGCGCTCATCCTCCCGACCGCCGATCGGAACGCCGCCCGGACGGCCGCGTCCACTCCGCCCAGCAGTGCCGGCGCCACCGCGAGACTCCGGACCGGCGGGCCGGACGGCAGGCAGACCTCGGCCACCCGCCTCAGCGTGCCGAGGTCCCGCGTCAGCCACCCGACGGTGTCGAAGCTCGGCGCCAGCGGCAGCAGCCCCTCGACGGGCACTGCACCGTGGGTCGTCCTCAGCCCCCACAGGCCCTGGTAGGAGGCGGGTACCCGGATCGATCCCGCGGTGTCGGTCGCCAGCCCGACGGCGGCCTGCCCGAGCGACACGGCGGTCGCCGGTCCGCTCGACGATCCGCCCGGGATCGCTCCGGGCACGGCTGGATTGGGCGGCGTCCCGTAGCCGGAGTTCCGGCCGGCGATGCTGTACGCGAACTCGTCGGTCTGAGCGATCCCGCGCACCGACGCTCCCGCTGCGAGCAGCTGCGCGACGGCCGGAGCGGTCGCCGCCTCGATCGGCGCGGAGGCGAGGCGGGCCGGCACTCCCGCGCCGATCCGCTGGCCCTCGATCGCGAAGAGGTCCTTGACTGCGACGTCCAGTCCGTCGAGGGTCCCGGAGCCGGCGGCCGGCACGAGCGGCGCGCCGACGGCCCGCCAGACGCGGGGGTCCAGCGCGGGCGAGGGCGCCTGCACCTGCGCGGCGCGCACCCGCCAGGTCCCGCCCTCCCGCGACCACAGCTGCGTGACGAGCCCGCGCCCGCCACGGGCCGGAGCGTTCACGCTGACCACGAGCGCCGTGCCCGCATCGACCGCCCGCACGTGCAGCTCGACCAGCTCCCGCACCGGCGCCCCGCCGCGACGACCCCGGAAGCCGGTGATGACCGCGTGGCCGACGAGCAGTCCGGAGGCGTCGCCCCGGAGCGTCGTCGGCGCGTCCACGAACGCGTCGGCGAGCGCCGCGACGTCGTCAGCCCCGAGCGCCGCCTCGTACGCCAGGACCGCGTCCACCAGCCCGTCCGGCAGGTCACCCTCGAGCGTCGTCACCCGCGGGTCAGTCATCGAAGTCGGCCGTCCGAACGCGGGCGTGCACGCCCTTCACCAGGTCGACCACCTGCGAGATGTCGAAGTCGGTCGCCGCGCTGAGGTAGGCGTAGGCGTGAGCCGGGTCCATCCCGTAGCGGGCCGCCAGCAGCGCGATGGCCGCGCGGACGCACTTCTGCACGGCGACGTCCAGGTCCTCGTCCATCCCGGTGGGCACGAGGAACTCGCCGGTCTCCCCCATCGGCCCGAGCAGCTCCCCGAACGCCGCGAGCGCCTCGGCACGCGGGACGACCTCCAGGCGCACCCGGACGCGCAGGCTCGCCTCCATCGCCGTCAGCGCCACCTCGCCGTCGCCCTGCGCGAAGTGGGGATCGCCGACGTACGCGAGCGCGCCCGGGACCTGCACGGGAAGGTAGAGGCTGGTTCCGGCGGTCAGCAGTGCGATGTCGATGTTGCCCCCGTGCGCACCGGGCGGCACGGAGTGCGGGCGCTCCTCCCCTGCGACGGCGACGCCCATGATCCCGAGGAACGGCCGGAGCGGGAACCGGGCGGCCCGCTCCCCTCCCGGCACCAGCGGGATCACGCCGCGGAGACCGCCCTGCGCGTCCTCATCGACGCGCGCGAAGACGCTGAACGGCCCCTCCTGCAGCGGGTACTCGCCCGGCAGCGCCCCGCGGCCGTGCCGGTTCGAGACGACTCCGTACGGCACGCGCGGCTCGGCCTCGAGGAGGGTCATCCGGAGCAGGTCCCCCGGCAGCGCTCCCCGGACGGCGATCGGCCCCGTGACCACGTGCGGCCCGTCCGTCTCGCCGTCGCGGAACGGCCCGTCCGCGGCGAGCGCGACCGCGTCGCGCAGCACCCCCTCCGGAGCGACTCCGTGGCGGCCGAAGAAGGCGACCGGATCGCGGCCCTGATCCTCCAGCACGCCCTCGTGGCTGAGCGTGTCGATGACGACCTCGGCCCCCGAGTCGACGGTGAGCACGGACGCGTCCGCCGCGCACGGCAGGCGCCCCCACAGCACCGAACCCGGCTCGGCCGGCAGGTAGTCCACCCCCGGCGGCACTCCCTCACCGGGCTGCACCGCCCACTCCGTCCACCGCATGCGCGTCCGCCTCCCGCGCGGCCCGTCCGCGCCGTCCGACCCTAACCGCGCCGTGTTTCGAGCATGTGCACGCGTGTGCCACGATTCTCCAGACCCGCCCCCGACGACAGGACTCCTGTGCTCCGACGCCTGCGCACCCGCTCCGAGGGCGCGACCCTCGGCCTGATGCTCGCCCTCACCTTCTCGACCGGCATCATCGACGCCGTCGGGTACCTCGGGCTCGACCGCGTCTTCGCCGGCAACATGACCGGCAACGTCGTCATCCTCGGCATGGCCCTCTCCGGCGCGGCCGACCTGCCCGTGGTCGGGCCCCTGATCGCGCTGGGCGCCTTCATGATCGGCGCCGTGATCGGCGGCCGGGTGCTCCGCCCGGTGAAGAAGGGCTGGACCTCGCGCTCGACCTGGCTCTTCGCGGTGGTCGGCATCCTGCTCGGCGTCCTGGCGATCGTGCTCGCGGTCGTGCCCGAGCACCCCGAGCCGCTCGCCTTCACCGTCACCGGCGTGCTGGGCGGGGCGATGGGCCTCCAGGCCGCGACCGCCCGCCACCTCGCCGTCAAGGACGTCACGACGGTCGTCGTCACCTCGACGATCACGGGCCTCGCTGCGGACTCCCGCCTGGCGGGTGGTTCCGGTCAGCCGTGGTTCCGCCGCGCGGCGGCGATCGTCCTGATCGCCGCGGGTGCCGGAGTCGGCGCGCTCGCCCTGCTGGTCGGGCTCTGGCTCGGCCTCGCGATCGCCGCCGTCATCACGCTCGTCGCGACGCTGCTGGGCGAGCTCGTCGTCCACTCCCGGTACGCTCCGGCGCCCGCCGACGCCGCCGCCTGAGGCGGCGCCTCCCGGCGCGTCAGCGCGGCAGCTGCTGGCAGTGCGGGCAGAGGTGCGAGGAGCGGTTCATGAACGGCACCCGCACGATCGCCGCGCCGCACCGGGCGCAGGGCTTCCCCGTCTGCCCGTAGGCGTGCAGGCTGTGCGAGAAGTAGCCGGAGGCACCGTTCACGTTCACGTACTGCGCATCGAAGCTGGTGCCGCCCTCGGCCAGCGCCCGTTCGAGCACCGAGCGCACCTCGGCGAAGAGGCGGCGGATGCGCGCCTCGCCGAGCGACGAGCTCGGCCGCTCCGGGTGCAGCTCCGCCGCCCACAGCGACTCGTCCGCGTAGATGTTCCCGATGCCGCTCACGAGCGTCTGGTCGAGCAGCGCCCGCTTGATCCCGCTGCTCCTCCTCGCCAGCGATGCGACGACCGAGCCCAGGTCGAAGGAGGGGTCGAGCGGATCGCGGGCGATGTGCGCGACCTGCGAGGGCACGGCGCGCAGCCAGCCGCCTCCGCGGACCTCCTCGCCCGCGTAGCCGCCGAGCGCTCCGTCCGGGGTCGGCACCAGAGCGTCGACCGCCATCGAGCCGAAGATCCGCTGGTCGACGAAGTGCAGGGCGAGCTCGCCGTGCTCGGGGTGCTCGATCCCGATCCGGATGCGCGCCAGCCGCGGCAGCGCCGCATCCGCCGTGCGCAGCAGCACCTGACCGCTCATGCCGAGGTGCACCAGCAGCGCCTCGTCGCGGCCGGCGGGCAGCCAGAGGAACTTCCCGCGCCGCACCGCCGCTTCGAGCCGACGCCCGACGAGCAGGCGCTCGAAGGTCCCGTGCGGATGCACGTGCCGCTTCAGCGAGCGCTCGTCGACGATCTCGACGCCGGTCACCAGCGAGCCGGTGACCGCGGGAGCGAGACCCGCCCGCACCACCTCGACCTCGGGCAGCTCGGGCACGGTCAGTCCGAGACCGCGGGAGCGGCGGGTGCGCCGGGGGCCGCCAGACGCGTCCACGCGTCGAGCGCGGCGGCCATCTCGGCCGCCTTCTTGCTCGTCCCCTCGCCGCGGGCCGTGACGAGTCCGCCGACGATCACGGTGGCGACGAACACCTTGTTGTGGTCGGGGCCGGTGGCGGCGATCTCGTAGCGCGGGGCCGGCGCACCGCGCTCGGCGGCCGCCTCCTGGAGGCTCGTCTTCGGATCCATCGAGACGCCGAAGCGGAGCGGATCGGCCCGCAGAGGTGCGATCAGGCGCAGCACCAGGTCGCGGGCCGCGTCGGGACCGGTGCCCAGGTAGACGGCGCCGATGATGGCCTCGACGGTGTCGGCGAGGATCGACGCCTTGTCGCGGCCGCCGGTCAGCTCCTCGCCGCGTCCGAGGCGGAGGAACTCGCCCAGGCCGATGCCGCGAGCGATCTCGGCGAGCGCGACGGTCGAGACGAGGCTCGCCCGTCGCTTGGCCAGGTCGCCCTCGCTCAGGGCGGGGTACTCGGTGTAGAGCATGACGGTCACGGCCTGCCCGAGGATCGAGTCGCCGAGGAACTCGAGGCGCTCGTTGTGCGGGATGCCGCCGTGCTCGAAAGCGAACGACCGGTGCGTCAGGGCGAGCTCGAAGAGCTCACCGTCGAGGCTCACGCCGAGCGTGGCCTCCAGACGCGACCGGTCGTCGCTGGAGGGTCGTGCGGAGGTCTGGTTCACCATGGACCGCGGTCCGTTCGTCGAGGGGCGGTGCGCCCCGCGCCGTGCGGACCAGGAGCGGGATCAGACGTCGGCGACCTTGCGGCCCTTGTACTCGAGGAACAGCGCGGTGCCCGCGGAGTCCTCGACGACCTTGGCGCGGTGGGGAAGGCTGTAGACGACCTTGCCGTTCTCGATGGTCTTGACGAGGGTGGGGACCTCGGCCTTCCACTGCGAACGACGGGCGTGGGTGTTCGCGCGGGACTTCTTCCTCTTGGGAACAGCCATGATTCTCTCTTCTCTACCTCTAGTCGGATTCGGTGCGGGCGGTCGCGCCCTCACCGCTGTCTGCGGAAGCTCTGTCGGTGGAAGCTCCGGGCGCTGCGGCCCCGCCGTCCCCCTCGCTCAACCCTGCGAGCGCGGCCCACCGGGAGTCGCGCGGCGCCTCGGGTTCGGGCGTGGAGGAATCGGCCAGCCGCTCCCCCGTGACGGGGTCGAGGCCCGGACAGTCCGGCCGGCAGACCGGCTGGAACGGCAGCGACAGAACCACCGCATCCCTGACCAGAGGTTCAAGATCCACGTGGTCGTCGTGAACCTCATAGTCGAAAGCTTCGTCAGAAGAGTACGCGAAAAGTTCCTGGAACTCGACATCGACAGGCAGGGAGATGTCGGTCAGGCACCGGCTGCACTCGCCGTCGGCCCTCGCCGACACCTCGACACTGGCCAGGATCCCCTCGTGCACGGACTCGAGCCGGACGTCGAGATCGACGGCCGATCCCTTGCGGACCGCGACGATCCCCTCGCCGAACTGCTCCGGCGCCTCGAGCTCGAGGCGGTGCTCGCGCATCTCGCCCGGTCGCCTCACGAGGTCGCGCACGTTCACGGTGAACGGCGTCTTCTTGAAAGTAGTCACGAGGGTCCAGCCTACCCCTCCCGGGCCCCTCCGGGGCGGGAGGGGCCGGGAGGAGCCGGGAGGGGCGGAGTCCGGGCTCAGGCGCCGCCGGCCTCCAGCGTCACGTCGATCGGCGCGTAGTCGGCACCGCTCGTGTCCACTCCCTCGTCGGCGAGCTCCGCGAGCGCCTCCTCGACGTACTCGTTCGAGTAGGCGGTGGCGGGCGGGTCCGCGCTGATGATCGTCACCCCCGTCTCGTTCTCCGTCTCCTTCGCGATGTCGACCGTCTGCTGCCACGCGGCCTCGTCGATCATCCCGACGCCGCTCGTCGAGGGCCAGATCAGCTTGTTGACCTCGTTGGTCATCCAGAGCTGGTGGCTGGTGCCGAGGGTGGATCCGGCCGCGGTGACGATGTCGGCCGCCGCCTGCGGATCGTCCTTCGCGAAGATCCAGCCCTTGATCGAGGCCTTGATGAAGGCGACCGTCTGCTCGGCGTACGCGTCGTCGTCGGCGAGCCTGCCCGCGTCCGCCCAGATCGCGTCCTGGAGCATCGCGGTGCCCACGTCGTTCCAGCTGATGACGTTCAGATCGTCCGGCCGGTACAGCTCGCCTGTGGCGGGATTCACGGTCTCCAGGACCTGGGCGTACTCGTTGTAGGTCATCGCCTGGGCCGCGTCGATGTCGCCCGCGAGGAAGCCGTTCATGTCGAACTGCTGCTGCACCAGCGAGATGTCGTCGAGGGAGACGCCGTCCTTCTGCATGCCGGCGAACAGTTCCCACTCGTTGCCGTAGCCCCAGCTGCCCACGCTCTTCCCGGCGAGGTCGGCGGGCGAGGTGATCCCCTTGTCCTTGAAGGAGATCTGCGTGGTGGCGCTGCGCTCGAAGATCTGCGCGACGTCGGTGATCCCGGCCCCCTGCTCGATCGAGCCGAGGACCTTGGGCACCCAGGAGATCGCGTAGTCCGCGTCGCCCGAGGCGAGCACGTCCTGAGGGACGATGTCGCCGCCTCCCTCGGCGATCGTCACGTCGAGGCCTTCGTCCTCGTAGTAGCCCTGGTCGAGCGCGGCGTAGTACCCGGCGAACTGCGCCTGGGCCACCCACTGCAGCTGAAGGGTGACCGGCGTGAGGCCGCCGGAACCGGAGTCCGACCCCGGGTCGGAGCCGCCGGAGGCGCTGCAGCCGGTGAGCGCGAGGCCCACGGCCGCGAAGGCGGCGGTCGTCGTCAGGGTGATGCGGGTGCGTCTGGTCACGGGTCCTCCTGGTGCGGTCTGCGGGGTCGCCGGTGCGGCGCGCCCCGTGGTGCGGCGGTGCAGGTGGTGCTGTGGTGCAGGTGGCGCTGATGATGCGGGCGGTGCGGATGGTGCGTCGGGTGGAGTCGGGAATCGGGAGTCGGGAATCGGGAGGACCGAGGAGGGTGCGGGGACGCGCGGCGCCGCGCTCAGCGCAGCCGGCTGCGGCGCAGCGCGAACGCCTCGAGCGCGGCCGTCACGCAGTAGAACGCGAGGCCGACGAGCACGGCGCCCAGGACGTAGGCGTAGGCGAGCGCGTAGTCGCTGCCCGAGGCCGCCGTCGTGATCGACTTGCCGAGCCCGCCCACGGGTCCGCCGAAGTACTCGGCGACCAGCGCCGAGATCACCGCGAGCGAGGAGGCGATGCGGAGCCCCGTGAAGACGTAGGGCACCGCTCCCGGCAGCGTGATCGTGCGGGCGGTCTGCCAGGGGGTCGCCGCGTAGGCCTTCAGCAGGTCGCGGTGCACCGGAGCGGCCTGCCGCAGCCCGCGCAGCGTCGTCACGTACACCGGCACGAACACGGCGAGCGCCGCGACGAGCTGCCTCGCGGTCTCGGCGTTCGCTCCGAACATCGTGTAGAGCACCGGAGCGAGGGCGACGATCGGCACGACGGCGGCCGCGGCCACGATCGGCGCGACCAGTCCGTCGAAGACCCGCGCGAGCGCCGAGAGCCCGGCGACCACGACCGCCAGCACCGCGCCGACCAGCAGGCCGACCAGCGCGTTGCGGCCGGTCACCGCGCTGCCCTCGGCGACGGAGCCGAGGTTCGCGGCGAACTCCTGTCCGATCGCCAGCGGCGACGGGAGCACGAACGGCTGGATCGCCAGAGCGGTGACCCCGGCCTGCCAGAGCAGGACCGCGGCGATCCCGAGCACGAGCGGCGCGAGCACGCTGCGCGCCAGCGCCGTCGTGCTCACCGGTTCTCCACTCCGCGCGGCACGGCGGCGGGATCCCCGTGCAGCAGCTCGCGCACGGCGCTCACGTCGCGGAAGAACGCCGTGTCCTCCCTGACCGCCGCGTCGCGCTCGGATGCTCCGGGGAGTCCGACCGGGAGGACGTCGCGGATCCTGCCCGGCCGCGGCGACATCACCACGACGCGGTCCGAGAGGAACACCGCCTCCGGGATCGAATGGGTGACGAAGACGACGGCGGCGCCGGTCTCGCGCCGGATCCGCAGCAGCTCCGTCTGCATCCGCTCGCGGGTCATCTCGTCGAGCGCCCCGAACGGCTCGTCCATGAGGAGCAGACGCGGGCTCTCGGCGAGCGCCCGCGCGATGGCGACGCGCTGCTGCATCCCGCCGGAGAGCTGGTCCGGGTAGGAGTCGGCGAAGTCGCCGAGCCCGACCAGCGCCAGCAGCTCGTCGACGCGCGAGCGCCGGGCGGTCGCGCCGACGCCGTGCAGCTCCAGCGGCAGGGCGATGTTCGCCCGGATCGTGCGCCACGGCAGGAGGCCCGCCTGCTGGAACGCGATCCCGTAGTCCTGGTCGAGCCTCGCCTGCCGGGCCGTCTTGCCGAACACGGCGATCGAGCCGGAGTCCGGCTCGTCGAGGTCGGCGATCAGCCGCAGCAGCGTCGACTTGCCGCAGCCGGACGGGCCGATCAGCGAGACGAACTCCCCCGCGGCCACCTCGAGCGAGACGTTATGGAGCGCCGTGACGCTCGCGGCGCGGGCGGTGGTGAAGGTCCTCGTGACGGAGTCGACGACGACCGCGGATCCTGCAGTGCTCATGCGGGCTGCTCCCCTCGGCGGTACGGACGGAGGAGGGTGCCGAGCAGAGCGACGGCGCCGGCGGCCGCGAGGCCCACCAGCACCGCCCCGAGGATCGGCGCCCAGGGCTTGGCGGGGTCGCCTCCGGCAGCGGAGGCGAACTCGATGATCATGCGGCCGATCCCGCCGCGCAGGCCGATCGAGACCTCGGCGACGATCGTGCCGACGACGGCGCTGACCGCTCCGAGCCGGAGGGCCGGCAGCAGGTAGGGCACGCTCGCCGGGAGCCTCAGGCGCACCAGCGTCTTCCACCAGCCGACGCCGTACACGTGCATCAGCTCGACCTGGTGCGCCGTCGGCGAGCCGAGCCCGCGGAGCGCCCCGATCGACACGGGGAAGAACGCGAGGTAGGAGGCGATCAGGGCCACCGACATCCAGTTCTCCCAGGTCACCGGTCCGAGCTCGAGCTGCGACCCCCAGCGCCGCACCAGTGGCGCGATCGCGATCAGGGGCACCGTCTGGCTCAGCACGATCCAGGGCAGCACCGCCGACTCCGCCGTGCGGAACCGCTGCATCAGGAGAGCCAGGAGCAGCCCCACGACCGTGCCGACGACCCAGCCGACCGCGGCGATCCCGAGCGAGAAGGCGCTCGCCCCCAGGACGGCCGACCAGAGCGCCGGGGCGTTCCGCGCTCCGGTGACCGGCTCGCCGAGCCGGGCCGCGATCTCCCAGAGGTGGGGCATCGCGATGGCGCTCGTGCGCGGGAGCACCGCGACTCCTCCGACGACCACCCCGGCCTCGGGCCCGAGCGCCTTCCAGCCCTCCCACACCAGCGCGAGCAGGAGGAGCCCGCCGGCGCCGAGCACGAGCCCGCGCGCGAGGGCCGGTCTCATGCGCGGGCCACGATGTGCTCGCGCAGCTCCGGGATGACCCGCTCGCCGTACACGCGCAGCGTCTCCTCCTTGTTGTCGTGCTGGAGGTAGCCCGCGAACTGCGTCACGCCGATGTCGGCGAGCGCCCGGAGCTTCTCGATGTGCTCGTCCGCCGTGCCCAGCACGCAGAAGCGCTCCACGATCTCGTCCGGCACGAAGGCGGCGTGGCTGTTGCCCGCGCGGCCGTGCTCGTTGTAGTCGTAGCCCTCGCGCCCGGCGATGTAGTCCGTCAGCGCCTGCGGCACCGCTCCGGAGGCGCCGTAGCGGCCCACGATGTCGGCCACGTGGTTGCCGACCATCCCGCCGAACCAGCGGCACTGATCGCGCATGTGCTCCCGGTCGGTGCCGATGTACATCGGCGCCGCGACGCAGAACTGCAGCGACTCGGGATCCCGGCCGGCGTTCGCCGCCGCCTCCTTGACGGCGCCGATCATCCAGCGCGCGATGTCCACGTCGGCCAGCTGCAGGATGAAGCCGTCGCCGACCTCGCCCGCGAGCTTCAGGGCGAGCGGGCCGTAGGCGGCCACCCACATCTCCAGGGACGAGCCCCGGCTCCACGGGAACTGCAGCGTCTGGCCGTGGTACTCGACCGGACGGCTGTTGGCGAGCTCGCGGATGACGTGGATCGACTCCCGCAGCGTCTTGAGCGTCGTCGGAGCTCCTCCGGTCACCCTCACCGCGGAGTCGCCGCGGCCGATCCCGCACACCGTGCGGTTCCCGTACATCTCGTTGAGCGTCGCGTGCAGCGAGGCGATGACCGTCCAGTCGCGCGTGGCGGGGTTGGTGACCATCGGGCCGACCGTGATCCGGTGCGTCCTCTCGAGGATCTGCGAGTAGATCACGTAGGGCTCCTGCCAGAGCAGGTGCGAGTCGAAGGTCCACGCGTAGTCGAAGCCGTGCGTCTCCGCGAGGACGGCGAGCGCGACGGTGCGCGAGGCGGGCGGGTTGGTCTGGAGGACGACTCCGAAGTCCATGGGGTTCCTTCTGCTCGATCAGGTGCTGGCTCGGATCGGGTGCCGGCTCAGATCAGGTACTGGCTCAGACCGCGCGGGATGTACGCCCCGTCGCCCTTCGTGCCGACGTAGGAGCCGTCGTCGACGACCAACCTGCCGCGGGAGATCACGGTGTCGACGTGGCCGTCGATCTCGAAGCCCTCCCAGGCGGAGTAGTCCATGTTCATGTGGTGGCTGCGGCCCTCGCCGATCCCGATCGAGGTGTGCCCGCTCGGGTCGTAGACGACGACGTCGCCGTCGGCCCCGGGCTGGATGACGCCCTTCCTCCCGTACATCCCGAACATCCGCGCCGGGGTGGTCGAGGTGAGCTCGACCCAGCGCGGCAGGGAGATCTGCCCCGACACCACGCCCTGGTACATCAGGTCGATCCGGTGCTCCACCGAGCCGATGCCGTTGGGGATCTTCGAGAAGTCGCCGATCCCCATGTCCTTCTGGCCCTTCATGCAGAAGGGGCAGTGGTCGGTCGAGACCATCTGGATGTCGTTGGTGCGCAGCGACTGCCACATGTGGTGCTGATGCCCCTCCGCCTTCGAGCGCAGCGGCGTGGAGCACACCCACTTCGCACCCTCGAAGCCCGGAGCGCCGAGCTGCTCCTCGAGCGAGAGGTAGAGGTACTGCGGGCAGGTCTCCCCGAAGACGTTCATGCCGCGGTCGCGGGCCTGGGCGATCTGCTCCACCGCCTGCTTCGCGGAGACGTGCACCACGTACAGCGGCGCGCCGGTGAGGTCGGCGATCATGATCGCCCGGTGCGTCGCCTCCTCCTCCGCCTGCCAGGGGCGAGAGGTGCCGTGGAAGTACGGCGCGGTGTTCCCGGCGGCGAGGGTCTGCTTCACCAGTTCGTCGATGAGGGCGCCGTTCTCGGCGTGCATCATCATCATCGCGCCGTTCTCCGCGCCCTTCTGGAAAGCCCGGAGGATCTGCCCGTCGTCCGAGAGGAACACGCCCTTGTAGGCCATGAACAGCTTGAAGCTGGTCACCCCCTCGCGCATCAGCTCGTCCATCGCGACGAGCGAGGAGTCCTGCACGTCCGAGAGGATCTGGTGGAAGCCGTAGTCGATCGCGCAGTTGCCGGCCGCCTTCTCCTGCCACGCCTGGAACCGGTCGACGACGCTCTCGCCCGGGTACTGCACCACGAAGTCGACGATCGACGTCGTGCCGCCCCAGGCCGCGGCGCGCGTGCCGGTCGCGAAGGTGTCCGAGGCGGAGGTGCCGCCGAACGGCATCTCCATGTGCGTGTGCGCGTCGATCCCGCCCGGGATGACGTACTTGCCGCGCGCGTCGATCACCCGGTCGACGTGGGCCGCCAGGTCGAAGCCCAGCAGCGTGGAGCCGGGGGCGAGGACGGCGGCGATGGTCTCGCCGTCGATCAGGACGTCTGCGGCTCCGGTGCCGGTCGCGTTGACGACCGTCCCGCCGGTGATGAGGGTCTTCATCGGTCTTCCCCGTCTCGGTCTGCGGTCACGGCTTCGGGATGCTGGTGTACGACTCCGGCCGGCGGTCCCGGTAGAACTGCCAGTCGTCGCGCATCTCCTGCACCATGTCCATCTCGAGGTCGCGGATCAGGATCTCCTCGGCCTCGCCCGAGCCCCGCTCGCCGACGAACTCCCCGCGCGGATCGATGATCTGGCTGGTGCCGTAGAAGTCGACCGCGAGGTCGCCGTACTCGTTGTCCTCCCGGCCGACGCGGTTGGGCTGCAGCACGAAGTAGCCGTTCGCCACCGCGGCCGCCGGGCCCTCGACCTCCCAGAGGCGGTTCGACAGGCCGGGCTTGGTGGCGTTGGGGTTGAAGACGAGGTGGGCGCCGTTCAGGCCCAGCTCCCGCCAGCCCTCCGGGAAGTGGCGGTCGTAGCAGATGTGGACGCCGACCTTGCCGACCGCGGTGTCGAAGACCGGGAAGCCGAGGTTCCCGGGCCGGAAGTAGAACTTCTCCCAGAAGCGGTCCAGGTGCGGGATGTGGTGCTTGCGGTACTTGCCGAGGATCGTCCCGTCGGCGTCGACCACGACCGCGGTGTTGTAGTAGACGCCGGTCTGCTCCTCCTCGTAGATCGGGAGGATCATCACCACGCCCAGCTCCTTCGCGAGGGCCGCGAAGCGCTGCACGATCGGCCCGTCGGCGGGCTCGGCGTAGCGGTAGTACTTCTTGTCCTGGGTGATGCCGAAGTACGGGCCGTAGAACAGCTCCTGGAAGCAGACGATCTGCGCGCCGTCGGCTGCGGCGTCCCGGGCCATCCGCTCGTGCTTGTCGAGCATCGACTCCTTGTCGCCGGTCCAGGTCGTCTGGGTGATCGCTGCGCGGACGATGGTCATCGGTACCTCCATGCTCGGGCGTCCCTGTCCGGCTCCGGTGTGCTCCGCCGGGCGGTGCGGAGCCGGGGACGTGGACCCACTGTGGTCCCCGCCGGGCCCGAAGGCAATGACGGACCGTCCGGCTCCGGGGACAGGGCTTCATCGTCGGGGTTCGACGTTTCCCCGGTGTTTCCGGCGCGGATCCGCAGCATTAAGGCTCGCCGGGGGAGGAATCCGTCGGTGCCGCTAGCGTGGTCGGATGCGCATCACGATCCTGGCCGGAGGCGTCGGCGGCGCCCGCTTCACCTCGGCGGTCCGCGAGCACCTCAGCGATCTCGAGGCCGCCGGCGGCGAGGTGAGCGAGATCACCGTCGTCGTCAACACCGGCGACGACATGTGGCTCACCGGCCTCAAGGTCTGCCCCGACCTCGACTCGATCACCTACGCGCTCGGCGGAGTGAACGACACGGAGCGCGGCTGGGGGCGGGCCGGCGAGAGCGAGCGGGTCTCGGCCGAGCTCACCGCCTTCGGCGTCGGCTGGCCGTGGTTCACCCTGGGCGACCTCGACCTCGGCACCCACATCGCCCGCAGCTCGATGCTGCGCGACGGCCTCACCCTCTCGGAGGCGACCGCCCGGATCACCGCCCGCTGGCCACTGGGGGTCCGCCTGCTGCCGATGTCGGACCAGGACGTCGAGACCCACGTCGAGGTCGACCTTCCCGGCGAGGGCGTGCGGCTCCTCCACTTCGAGGAGTGGTGGGTGCGGCTTCGGGCGTCAGCGCCCGCGCGCCGGTTCGTCCAGCAGGGGGTGGAGAGCGCCCGCCCCGCCCCGGGCGTGCTGGAGGCGATCGCCGACACCGACGCGGTGCTCGTCGCCCCCTCCAATCCCGTCGTCTCGATCGGCACGATCCTCGGAGTGCCCGGGATCGCGGACGCCCTCCGCCGGACCTCCGCACCCGTCGTGGGCGTCTCCCCCGTCATCGGAGGCGCGGTGGTGCGCGGCATGGCCGACGCCTGCCTCGCCGCGATCGGCGTCGAGACCTCCGCCGAGGCCGTCGGCCGGCACTACGGAGCCCGGAGCGGGGGCGGCCTCCTCGACGCCTGGCTCGTCGGCGAGGAGGACGCGGACGCGGTCCCGGCGCTCGAGTCGGCGGGGCTCCGCGCCCGCTCCGTGCCGCTCTGGCTGACCGGCCGGGACGCCTCCGTGCGGCTCGCCGCCGACGCTCTCGCAGCCGCGAGGGGCTGAGCGGAGCCTCCTCCCCCGGGTCGCGCACCGCGTGTCGCAGCGCGGATGCGGTCACGCCTCCCACGGGGCGCCCCGTTCCCTTGTACGGTCGGAGGCGGACGAACTCCCCGATTCACCCCCGCATCGGATCCGGAGCCCCTCGGTCGCGCGCCCGACCGCGTCCTCACCACGTCTCCGAGCCCTGCGGAACCGCGTGCCGTCCCGTCAGGAGGACACCATGGAGCCCAGCTCGAGGATCAGCACCGAGCGGATCGAGCCCGACATCGTGGTGATCCGCCCCGTCGGCCGGCTCGACCTGTCCACGGCGTGGGAGCTCGAAGCGGTCCTCCAGCGCGCGCTCGAGGCGGGAGAGGTCCGCGTGGTCGTCGACCTGGCGGCCGTCGAGTTCCTCGACTCGTCCGGGCTCGGCGTCCTCGTCGCCGGACTCAAGGAGGCGCGGAAGGCGGGCGGCGAGCTGCGCGTGGCCGCCGCCGGCGAGCAGCCCGCCATGGTGCTCGGCCTGTCCAACCTCGACCGCCTGCTCGGGAGCGCCGAGACCGTCGAGGAGGCCTACCGTGCCTGAGCGCTCCTTCGTCGTGCGCACGCCGCCCGAGGACGGCGTCACCGCCGTCCACGAGGCGCTCGAGGAGCTGTGGCTCGAGGAGCCGGGCGTCGCGCCGGTCGACCGGATGTCGTTCGAGACCGCGCTGGTCGAGCTGACCTCGAACATCGTCCAGCACGCCCGGTCGTACCGGCACATCATCTGCCTGGTCGAGATCCGCGTCGACGCGACCGAGCTGCGCGCCTCGCTCAACGACTCCGCCGAGGAGGCGCCCGCCGAGGTCGCCGATCCCCGCGACATGCCGGACGAGTGGGACGAGGCAGGCCGCGGGATCCCGTTCATCCACGCCCTCGTCACCGAGTTCTCCTACCGCCGTGTCGACGGGCAGAACCTCTGGGCACTCGCCCGGACCCGCACGTGAGCGAGCCGACCGAGCGCGCCCGCCTCGCCGCGATCGCCGAGCTCGGGATCGGCCTGAGCACCCCCCAGGAGCGCTTCGACAGGATCACCCGCATCGCCCGCCGGCTCCTGCGCGTCCCCCTCGCCGAGATCAACATCCTCGAGGAGTCGACGCAGTTCACGAAGTCGCCCCAGCGCTCGGCGCGGGCGAGCAGGATGCTGCGCGCCGACTCGATGTGCGACGTCACGGTCCAGCAGGGCGACATCCTCGTCGTCGAGGACGCCACCGCCGATCCGCGGTTCGCCGACCGCGGAGTCGTCACCGGATCCCCTCACGTGCGCTTCTACGCGGGCCGCCCGCTCGTCGTGGGGGACGGCCTCCGCGTCGGCACGATCTGCATCATCGACAGCGAGGTGCGCGGCTTCTCGGAGGAGGAGCGCGAGATCCTCGAGGACCTCGGCCGGTGGGCCGAGCGGGAGCTGCGCGAGATCGCCTTCTCCGGACGCGCGAGCGAGACGCAGGAGCGGCTCCGGCCCCAGCGCCTCGACCTCGGCGAGTGGAGCCTCGACTCGCTGACCACGCCGCTGCACGACGTCGCCGGCGACTACACGGCGTGGCGTCGCAGCGGGGACGACCTCTCCCTCGAGCTGGTCGACGTGATGGGCAAGGGGGTGTCGGCGGCGATCGTCGCCTCCGCGATCCGCTCCGCGTTCCAGGCGCGGCCGGAGCTCCCTCCCGCGGCAGCCGTCGAGGCCGTCAACCGCCAGCTCCTGCCCGACCTGACCGCGACCGGGATGTTCGCGACCGCACTGATCGCCCGGGCCGACCTCGCGAGCGGCGCCGTCGCGTTCGTGGACAGCGGCCACGGCCTCACCCTCCTGCTGCGCGCCGACGGCACCTCGGAGCGGCTCGCCTCCACCGGCGTCCCGCTCGGCATCGCCGCCGACGTCTCCTGGGAGGAGGAGCAGCGCGTGCTCGCCCCCGGCGACGCGCTCTTCTCCTGCAGCGACGGCCTGCTCGACGTCTTCGGCGGGCGCCTCGACGCGCTCGACCGTCTCGCCGAGCTGGTGCGGAGCAACGACGACCCCGCTCTCTTCGAGCGTCTGCATGCTCTCGCAGACGACGCGCACGACGATGTGACAGCGTTGGTGCTGCGGCGCTCCGCAGCGCCCGCCCCCTCCTGATCCTGATCGAAAGGACCTCCCCCATGCCTGGTGCACTCGTCCTCGCCGGCGGCGGCCTCGCCGGAATCGCCTGGGAGCTCGGCGTCCTCCGCGGCCTCGCAGACGCCTCCCCCGAGGCGGTCCGCCTCCTGCTCGATCCGTCGACGACCTTCATCGGCACCTCCGCGGGCTCCGCGGTCGCCGCGCAGCTGAGCACCGGCACCGGCCTCGACGAGTCGTACGAGGCCCAGCTCCAGGAGGAGTCCGCCGAGATCGGAGCGGACGTCGACGGTGAGCGCCTCCAGGCCCTCTTCGCCGCGGCCGTCGAGGGCGCGACCTCGCCCCAGGACGCGCGGCGCCGCATCGGCACCCTCGCGCTCGAGGCCGAGACGCTCCCCGAGGACACGCGCCGGGCCGTCATCTCGGCCCGCGTGGGCGACGCCGACTGGCCCGAGCAGCGTCTGCTCATCACCGCGGTCGACACGGCCACCGGTGAGCTGCGCGTCTTCGACCGCGAGAGCGGTGTCGGCCTCGTCGACGCGATCTCCGCCAGCTGCGCCGTCCCCGGGGTCTGGCCTCCCGTCAGCATCGACGGCGTCCGCTACATGGACGGCGGCGTGCGCTCCGGCAGCAACGCCGACCTCGCCGCGGGAGCCGACTGGGTCCTGATCGTCACTCCGCTGCCGGGAGTCGGCACGCCCGGCGCGGGCCTGATCCCGACCGGCGAGCTCGACGCTCTCGCGGACTCGCGGGTCGAGGTGCTCTACGCCGACGAGGAGTCGGTGCGCGCCTTCGGCCCGAACTCGCTCGACCCGGCCGTCCGCGCCGCCTCCGCCCGCTCCGGACGTGCTCAGGGCGCCCGGCTCGCCTCGCGGATCGCCGCGCTGGTCGGCGCCGAGTAGCCGGTCTCAGCGCCGCACGCTGTAGCGCGTGAAGACCGTGCCGTCGGCGAAGCGGTGCTCCTCGCGCAGGTCGAGGCGCGCGTGGAACCCGCACGGGAGGAAGTGGGTCCCGCCGCCCACCGCCACCGGCACCGTGTAGACCTGCACCTCGTCGACGATCCCGGCGAGCAGCGCGTGCCGGGCGAGGGTCGGCCCGCCGATCGAGACGTCGTGGTCGGCGGCGCTGACCTGCGCGGCGACGACGACCGGGTCGAACCCGCCCTCGACGCGGGTGCGGCGGGTCTCGGCCGACTCCAGCGTCGTCGAGTACACGACCTTGTCGGCCGCCCGCCACATCTCCTGGAAGTCGCGGATGAACGCGAACTCCTCCGCCAGTGCCCAGGTCTGCTCCCACGCGCGCATGACCTCGTACATGCGCCGCCCGTACAGGTACGTGCGCACCCGCCCCTCGCGCTCCGTGATGAAGCGGTGCACGGCGGGTCGCGGCTCCGCCCAGGCGAATCCTCCGTCCGCGTCGTTCACGTAGCCGTCGAGCGACGCGATCGAGCTGTAGATGAGCGCGCCCACGTCGGCCTCTCTCCGTGGCCGGCTTCGGGACCGCCCACGGGCGCGACCGTAGGCCTCCCGCCTCCGTCCGGCAATGTCCGCCGGGTCCTCTGGCGCGGATCGACGGACCGATGCCGCTCCCGACGGCGCTCCCGGCGGTCGGCGCCCCCTCCCGGACCGCGTACCGTGGTCGTGCCGCAGGGAGCGGCCGTGAAGGGTTCGGGATGAAGATCAGCCAGCTGCGCCACTTCGTGGCGGTCGCCGAGGAGCTGCACTTCGTGCGCGCCGCCGAGCGCCTCGGCATCTCGCGGCAGAAGCTCGACTCCTCCGTCGCCGCCGTCGAGCTCGACCTCGGCAAGCCGCTCTTCGAGCCCGGTGCCGCCGCCACGACCCTCACCGCGGCCGGGCGGCAGCGCCTCGCCTCGGCCCGCGAGGAGCTCGCCGCGCTCGGCGACGAGCCGGAGGCGGCCCCGAAGTCGGGAGGCAAGGCCAAGGCCTCCAAGGGAACCGGGCGCGCCCCGATCGTCAAGGGCCAGCCGAAGCCCTACAAGCGCCGCCAGTCCCGCTGACGCGCAGTGTCCGATCGTCGGATGTGGTGGGCCCTACCGGGCTCGAACCGATGACATCCACGGTGTAAACGTGGCGCTCTACCAACTGAGCTAAAGGCCCCCGCCGCGGGAGCACCCGCGGACGATCGACTCGATCCTACGGCAGGCGGAGCGGCCCCCTGCGGGCACTAGCCTCGGCACATGACCGCCGACAGCGACTCCCGGGCGAGGCGGCGCGCCGAGAGCCGCTGGCCCGCCTCCGCCGCGATCCTGGTGGCCGTCGCCCTGAACGTGGCCGGCCACAGCGCCGACACCTCGGTGGTCCGCCTCGTCGCCGCCGGCATCACGCTCGCGCTGCTCGTGCCGCTGTTCGTCGTCAACCCGCACCGGCTCGACAGCGAGACGCGCTGGTCGCGCGGGGTCTCCATCGCCCTGGCGGTCGTGCTCGCCGTGGCGAACCAGGTGAACGTGGTCGCCGTGGTGATCGACCTCGTCGACGGTACGGCCGACGGCCCGCCGCTGCTGCTCACCGCACTCCAGGTCTGGGTCACCAACGTCGTCGCGTACGCGCTGCTGTTCTGGGAGCTCGACCGCGGCGGTCCGGTCGCCCGCGGAACGCTTCCCCGCACCGAGCTGCCGGCGGCCGACTTCGCCTTCCCGCAGGACACCTACCGCGACACCGCGCCCGAGGTCGCCGCGACCTCCTCCGAGCGCGCCGACTGGCGGCCCGGCTTCGTGGACTACCTCTCGGTGTCGACGACGAACACCATGGCGTTCAGCCCGACCGACACGATGCCGCTGTCGAGCCGGATGAAGCTCCTGATGATCGCCGAGGCGTTCACCGGATTCGTCCTGCTGGCCCTCGTGATCTCGCGGGCCGTCAACATCCTCAGCTGACGACCGGGGCGGTCCGCCTCCGGAGGGTCAGACGTGCGCGGGGGCGAGCGCGTCGATCGCGGCGCGGTAGGCGTCGATCGAGCGCGGCTCGCCCGGGGCGGTCATGAACGTGTCCCGGATGACGCCGGCCTTGTCGATGAGGAAGGTCGCGCGGGTCGCGTAGCCCTTCGCCTCGGTGAACACGCCGTACTGCTTGGCGACGTCGCCGTGCGGCCAGAAGTCGGAGAGGAGCGTGAAGTCGTAGCCCTGCTTCTCGCCCCAGGCGCGCAGCGTGTGCTTGGAGTCGACCGAGATGCCGATCAGCTCCACGTCGGCGTGCTCGAAGAGGGAGAGGTTCTCGCGCAGCGCGCAGAACTCGCCCGTGCAGGTGCCGGAGAAGGCGAGGGGGAAGAACACCAGGGCGACGTTGCGCCGCCCGTGGAAGTCACCCAGCTGGATGCGCTCGCCGTACTGGTTCGCGAGTTCGAAGTCGGGAGCCAGGGTCAGCTTCTCGAGAGCCATCGGTCCGATGTCCTTCCGTGCGCACGAGAGTCGCGCGAGCACGAGGGGCAATGCTAGACCCGCTCCGCGCAGACTCCAAGGAACGGCCCGTCTCCCCCGACCACAAGCCGGTCGGCGCGTCCCGTCTGGCGCTCTCCTACAGTCGTCGGCGCCCATTCGTCGTGGATCACCACAGTGCGATTCCAGGTTCGGGGCACGGGAATCGCTAGGCTGACGGAGGTGCCCGCGCGCGGCTCGTCATCCGAGCCCCGGATCCGCGGATCCGCACCGCTTCATGAGAGTGATGTCTCGGGCACGATCTGCCCCCAGAGAGAGGTCGAGGGTGACTGTTAACGATCAGGACCCGTATTCCGTCGGTCACGTGGACTCGGACCCCGAGGAAACGTCGGAGTGGAACGAGTCGCTTGATGCGCTCGTCGAGGAGCGGGGCCGGGGTCGCGGGCGCGACGTCATGCTCAGCCTCCTCAAGCGCTCCAAGGAGCTCCACCTCGGCGTGCCGATGGTGCCCACCACGGACTACATCAACACCATCGCGCCCGAGAACGAGCCCGACTTCCCGGGCGACGAGGACGTCGAGCGCCGCTACCGCGCGTGGATCCGCTGGAACGCGGCCATCCTCGTGCACCGCGCGCAGCGTCCCGGCATCGGGGTCGGCGGCCACATCTCGACGTACGCGTCGAGCGCCTCGCTGTACGAGGTCGGCTTCAACCACTTCTTCCGCGGCCAGGACCACCCGGGCGGCGGCGACCAGATCTTCATCCAGGGCCACGCCTCCCCCGGCCCGTACGCGCGCGCCTTCCTCGAGGGACGCCTGAGCGAGCACCAGCTCGACGGATTCCGCCAGGAGAAGTCGCACCGGGGCGGCGGGCTCTCCAGCTACCCGCACCCGCGGCTCATGCCGGAGTTCTGGCAGTTCCCGACCGTGTCGATGGGCCTCGGCCCGATCAACGCCATCTACCAGGCGCAGGCGAACAAGTACCTCACCAACCGCGGCATCAAGGACGCCTCCGACCAGCAGGTCTGGGCGTTCCTCGGCGACGGCGAGATGGACGAGGTCGAGTCGCGCGGTCAGCTCCAGGTCGCCGCGAACGACGGCCTCGACAACCTGAACTTCATCGTCAACTGCAACCTCCAGCGCCTCGACGGACCCGTCCGCGGCAACGGCAAGATCGTGCAGGAGCTCGAGTCGTACTTCCGCGGCGCGGGCTGGAACGTCATCAAGCTCATCTGGGGCCGCGAGTGGGACGACCTGCTCGCCCGCGACACCGAGGGCGCGCTGCTCGATCTGATGAACAAGACGCCCGACGGCGACTTCCAGACCTACAAGACGGAGGACGGCGCCTACGTCCGCGAGAACTTCTTCGGCCGCGACCCGCGCGCCAAGAAGCTCGTCGAGGGCTACTCCGACGAGCAGATCTGGGGCCTGCGCCGCGGCGGCCACGACTACCGCAAGATCTACGCGGCCATGAAGGCCGCGACGGAGCACAAGGGCCAGCCCACCGTCATCCTCGCCCACACCATCAAGGGCTACGGTCTCGGCCGCAGCTTCGAGGGCCGCAACGCGACCCACCAGATGAAGAAGATGACGCTGGACAACCTCAAGTCGTTCCGCGACACCATGCGCATCCCGATCACGGACGCGCAGCTCGAGGAGAACCCCTACCTCCCGCCGTACTACCACCCCGGTCAGAACGACGAGGCGATCGAGTACCTGCAGGAGCGCCGCCGCGCGCTCGGCGGCTACCTCCCCGAGCGCCGCTCGAAGTACACGCAGCTGAACCTCCCCGAGGACTCGGCGTACGCGGTCGGCAAGAAGGGCTCCGGGACGCAGGAGATCGCCACCACCATGGCGTTCGTCCGCATCCTGAAGGACATCCTCCGCTCGAAGGACTTCGGCAACCGCGTCGTCCCGATCATCCCGGACGAGGCGCGCACCTTCGGCATGGACGCGTTCTTCCCGAACGCGAAGATCTACAACCCGCGCGGCCAGCACTACACGTCGGTCGACCGCGAGCTCCTCCTGGCCTACAAGGAGAGCCCGCAGGGCCAGATCCTCCACGTCGGCATCAACGAGGCGGGCGCCCTCGCGGCATTCACCGCGATCGGCACCTCGTACTCGACGCAGGGCGAGCCGCTCATCCCGGTCTACGTCTTCTACTCGATGTTCGGGTTCCAGCGCACGGGCGACGCGATCTGGGCGGCCGGCGACATGATGTCGCGCGGCTTCATGATCGGCGCCACCGCGGGACGCACCACGCTGACCGGCGAGGGCCTCCAGCACGCGGACGGCCACTCCCCGATCCTCGCGGCGACCAACCCCGCCGTCGTGAGCTACGACCCGGCCTACGGGTACGAGATCGCGCACATCGTGCAGTCCGGACTCGAGCGCATGTACGGCGGGAAGCACACCGACCCGAACGTCATGTACTACATCACGGTCTACAACGAGCCGATCGTGCAGCCGAAGGAGCCGGAGGACGTCGACGTCGAGGGCATCGTCCGCGGCATCCACCGCATCTCCTGGGGCCAGTGGGACGGGCCGAAGGCCCAGCTCCTCGCCTCGGGCGTCGCGGTGCCGTGGGCGATCGAGGCGCAGAAGCTCCTCGCCGAGGACTGGGGCGTCTCGGCGGACGTCTGGTCGGTCACCTCGTGGAACGAGCTGCGCCGCGACGGCATCAAGGCCGAGCAGCACAACTTCCTCCACCCCGAGGACGCCGAGCAGGTGCCGTACGTGACGCAGAAGCTGGCCGACGCGAAGGGCCCCTTCGTCGCCGTCTCGGACTTCTCGCACCAGGTCCCCGACCAGCTGCGCCAGTTCATCCCGGGCGACTTCGCGACGCTCGGCGCGGACGACTTCGGCTTCTCGGACACCCGTGCGGCGGCGCGGCGCTACTTCCAGATCGACGGCCCCTCGGTCGTCGTGCGGACGCTGCAGCTGCTCGCCAAGCGCGGCGAGGTCGACCCCTCGCTCGCCGTCCAGGCGATCGAGAAGTACCGCCTCCTCGACGTCAACGCCGGCACCACCGGCAACGCGGGCGGCGAGAGCTGACGGACGAGTCCGTGCTCTCGCAGGAACCCGCACCGTCGAGTGCGCGGGGTCCTGCTCCTGCGGCGGAGCGTCCGGCCACCCGGCCGGGCGCTCCCCGCACGAAGGAGCAGACCCTCGCCTGGCTGCGCACCCTCGCCGGTGAGCTCTCGACGCAGACGATCAAGCGACTCGAGGACACGCTGCCCTGGTACGGCAGCATGCCCCCCGGTCGGCGCTCGGCGGTCGGCCTCGTCGCCCAGGCCGGCATCACCTCGTTCATCTCGTGGTTCGACGACCCGTCGGCCACGCCGTGGATCGCGGCGGACGTGTTCGGAGCCGCTCCCCGCGAGCTGCTGCGCTCCGTCTCGCTGACGCAGACGCTGCAGCTGATCAAGGTGACGGTCGAGGTCGTCGAGGACCGGATCAAGAACGGCGGGGAGGACCTCCGCGAGGCGATCCTCCTCTACTCGCGCGAGATCGCCTTCGCCGCGGCCGACGTCTACGCGCGCGCCGCCGAGGCCCGAGGTCTCTGGGACGCGCGCCTGGAGGCGCTGGTCGTCGACTCGATCCTCACGGGCGAGGCCGACGACGAGCTGCCCAGCCGGATCGCCGCCCTCGGCTGGCACGGCCACGGCGAGGTCGCCGTCCTGGTGGGCACCGCCCCCAAGATGCTCGACGTCGACCAGCTGCGCCGCACGGCCCGGCACATGGACGCCGACGTGCTGATCGGCGTGCAGGGCAGCCGGCTCGTCCTGGTCATCGGCCGCGCCGAGCCGAGCGAGAACGCCACGGAGGAGACCGGCCCGCCGGTCGCGTTCCTCGAGATCGCGGAGGCGCTCGAGCCCGGCTTCGGGACGGGCCACCTCGTCCTCGGCCACGAGGTGCCGACCCTGGTCGAGGCGTCCCGCAGCGCCCGCGCGGCCCTCGCCGGCTTCGCGGTCGCCCGCTCCTGGCGGAACGCGCCGCGACCGGTCAACGCCGACGACCTCCTTCCCGAGCGCGCCCTCGCCGGCGACCCGCTCGCCCGCCAGAGCCTCATCACGCAGATCTACCGGCCCCTGCAGAAGCACTCGACCGAGCTTCTGACCACGCTGTGGGCCTACCTCGACAACGGCCGCTCGCTCGAGGCGACCGCCCGCGAGCTGTTCGTGCACCCGAACACGGTGCGCTACCGCCTCAAGCGGGTCGCCGAGGTGATCGGCTGGGACGCGACGGGCGCCCGCGAGGCGCTCATCCTCCAGTCCGCCCTCATCCTCGGCTCCATGAGCGACCCGGACGGCGCCGTCCGCCGGAAGCCGTCCCGACGCTGAGGCCCTCCGCTCGCCGAACCCCTCCCGCCCCTGAACACTTGTAGACCCGCGACAAGCTCTTTGTGCTTTGTCAGTGGCTCCACGCGCCGCACGTGCGAGCGCAGATCGGAAGACTGGATACCGTGATCGTCGTCGTCGCCCCGGGTCAGGGCTCCCAGACCCCCGGATTCCTCGCCCCCTGGCTCGAGATCCCCTCCGTGGCCGAGCAGGTCGCCGCGCACTCGGAGGCGGTCGGCATCGACCTCGCCGCGCACGGCACCGTCTCGGACGCGGACACCATCCGCGACACCGCGGTCGCTCAGCCCCTGATCGTCTCCGCGGGACTCGTGAGCCTCGCCGCCCTCCTCGAGGGTGGACGGCGCGATCGCATCGCGGGCATCGCCGGCCACTCCGTCGGCGAGATCACCGCGGCCGCCGGAGCCGGAGTCCTCACCGAGGCCGACGCGCTGGTGTTCGTCCGCGAGCGCGCCCGTGCCATGGCCGCTGCGGCCGCCGCCGAGCCGACCGCGATGAGCGCGGTCCTCGGCGGCGACGAGCAGGCCCTGATCGCCCGTCTCGACGAGCTCGGCCTCGAGCCGGCCAACTACAACGGCGGCGGGCAGATCGTCGTCGCCGGCGCGGTCGACGCGCTCGAGGCGCTCAAGGCGGAGCCGCTCCGCGGGACCCGCGTGATCCCCCTGCAGGTGGCCGGCGCCTTCCACACCCGCTACATGGCGCCCGCCCGCGACTCCCTCGCCGGCGTCGCAGCCGGGCTGACCCCCTCCGACCCGACGCTCCGGCTCTGGACGAACCGCGACGGGTCGGTCGTCGACTCCGGTGCCGCGTTCCTCGAGCTGCTCGTCGGCCAGGTCGCCTCCCCCGTCCGCTGGGACCTCTGCATGGCGGCCTTCGCCGACGCGGGCGTCACCGGGATCATCGAGCTGGCACCCGCCGGCGCGCTGGTCGGCCTCGCCAAGCGCGGCCTCAAGGGCGTGCCGAGCATCGCCATCACGACCCCCGACGACGTGGACGCCGCCCGCGCCTTCCTCGACGAGCACGCCGCCTAGCAGGAGAGACCCCATGACGACCCCTTCCCTCACCCAGTCCAGCGGCAGCGCGTACACCCGGATCCTCGGCATCGGCGTGGCACGCGGCGACCTCGTCGTCCCGAACGACGACCTGATCGAGCCGATCAACTCCTCCGACGAGTGGATCCGCCAGCGCACCGGCATCATCGAGCGCCGCCGCGCCTCCGCCGACATCCACGCGGTCGACCTCGCGACCACCGCCTCCCTCGAGGCGATCGAGAAGGCGGGCATCCGCCCGGACCAGATCGGCGTCGTGCTCGTCTCCACGATCAGCAACACCGTGCAGACCCCGTCGCTGGCCGCGCTCCTCGCGGACCGCATCGGCGCGAACCCCGCCCCGGCGTACGACATCTCGGCCGCCTGCGCCGGCTACACCTACGGCATCGCCCAGGCCGACTCCTTCATCCGCTCCGGCCTGGCCGAGTACGTGCTCGTCGTCGGAGCCGAGAAGCTGTCCGAGCTGGTCAAGTCGACCGACCGCAGCATCTCCTTCCTCCTGGGCGACGGCGCGGGCGCCGCGGTCGTCGGCCCCAGCGACACCGCCGGCATCTCGAAGACCGTGTGGGGATCCGACGGCTCCAAGTGGGACACCGTCGGCATGGACAACCCGCTCGCGGCCTACCGCGACGGCACCGCCGAGTGGCCCACCCTCCGCCAGGACGGCCCGTCGGTCTTCCGCTGGGCGGTCTGGGAGATGGCCAAGGTCGCCAAGCAGGCGCTCGCGGAGGCGGGCGTCCAGCCCGAGGACCTCGCCGCGTTCATCCCCCACCAGGCGAACATGCGCATCATCGACGAGCTCGCGAAGCAGCTGAAGCTCCCCGAGACCGTCGCTATCGGCCGCGACATCGAGACCACCGGCAACACCTCCGCCGCGTCGATCCCGCTCGCCACCCACCGCCTGCTCGAGGAGCACCCGGAGCTGCACGGCGGACTCGCGCTGCAGATCGGCTTCGGCGCCGGACTGGTGTTCGGCGCGCAGGTCGTGGTGCTCCCGTGACCGGCGCGACCCCACCCCTAAACTGACCTACGGTCACTGACGAACACCCGAAGAACCCCCAAGGAGAGAACCATGGCACTGTCCAACGAAGAAGTCCTCGCCGGCCTGGCCGAGCTTGTCAACGACGAGACGGGCATCGCCACCGACTCCGTCGAGATGGACAAGTCGTTCACCGACGACCTCGACATCGACTCCATCTCGATGATGACCATCGTCGTCAACGCCGAGGAGAAGTTCGACGTGAAGATCCCCGACGACGAGGTCAAGAACCTCAAGACGGTCGGCGACGCGGTCCGCTTCATCGTCAAGGCGTCCGAGTAGTCGTCGCCCGCGCACCCCGTCCTCGTGGCGGACACCCCGGCCGGCGATCGTCGGCCGGGGTGAGCCCGGCACCCACCCACACGGAACAGAGAAGCTCGTCATGACCAAGAAGATCGTCGTCACCGGAATCGGTGCCAGCACTCCCCTCGGCGGGACCGCCCGGGAGTCCTGGAACGCACTCCTCGCCGGCGAATCAGGCGTCCGCTCCCTCGAGCAGGACTGGGTCGCCCAGTACGACATCCCGGTCACCTTCGCCGCCCAGGCCAAGGTCCGCCCGGAGGAGGTGCTCTCCCGCCCGGAGGCGAAGCGCCTCGACCCCTCCAGCCAGTTCGCGCTCATCTCGGCCCGCGAGGCCTGGGCCGACTCCGGCATCACCGACGTCGACCCGCTCCGCGTGGGCGTCGACTACTCGACCGGCATCGGCGGCCTCTGGACCCTCGTCGACGCGTGGGACACCCTCCGCGAGCGCGGTCCCCGCCGGGTCCTCCCGATGACCATCCCGATGCTCATGCCCAACGCGGCCGCCGCCGCGATCAGCATGGCCATCCCCTCCCGCGCCTACGCCCGCACCGACGTGTCGGCCTGCGCCTCCAGCACCGAGGCCCTCGCGAACGCCTACGAGCACATGCAGCTCGGCCTCGCCGACGTGGTCGTCGCCGGCGGCACGGAGTCGGTCGTCCACCCGCTCCCGATCGCCGCCTTCGCGTCGATGCAGGCCCTCTCGCGCCGCAACGACGACCCGGCGACCGCCTCGCGCCCCTACGACGTCTCCCGCGACGGCTTCGTCCTCGGAGAGGGCGCCGCGACGCTCATCCTCGAGACCGAGGAGCACGCCCTCGCCCGCGGAGCCCGCATCTACGCGGAGCTCGCCGGCGGCGCCGTCACCAGCGACTCGTACCACATCACGGCGCCGGACCCCGAGGGCTCCGCCGCCGCCCGCGCCATGATCGGCGCCCTCGAGCAGGCCGGAGCCGCGCTCACCGACGTCACCCACGTCAACGCTCACGCGACGAGCACCCCGGTCGGCGACATCGCCGAGTACCGCGCCCTGCTGCGCGTCTTCGGCGACCACCTCCCGAACATCGCCGTCTCCGCGACCAAGGCGTCCACCGGCCACCTCCTCGGCGGCACCGGCGCGCTCGAGGCCATCTTCACCGTGCTCGCCCTCCACGAGCGCACCGCACCCCCCACCATCAACCTCTTCGAGCAGGACCCCCAGATCCCCCTCGACGTCGTCACCAGCCCCCGCGCCCTCGGCGACGGACCGCTGGTCGCCATCTCGAACTCGTTCGGGTTCGGGGGGCACAATGCTGTTGCCGCTTTCCGGACGGTGTAGCGGGGCGTAGCCCCGCTCCACCGTGCGGAAAGCGGGCTGCGCCGCTCCTTGCGCGGCGCAGGCGCGTCCGCTGGGGAGGGGGGCGGGGTTTCCGAGGGCCGGTGCGGTGCGGCGACGGTGATCCGCTGGAACGCGGATCCCCGGATACGCCTCGTGCCGCGAGGGATCTGCGCCGCCGTCTGGTGCGGGCTGGTGAGCACGCCGTGCTGGTGGGGAGCGCGGGCTTCGCCGCGGCTCGGGTCGGATGCTCGGATCAACGAAGCTGTCCGGGTGGGAGCGCGGGCTTCGCCGCGACTCGCGTCGGATACTCCGATCGCGGAAGCTGTCCGGGTGGGAGCGCGGGCTTCGCCGCGACTCGGGTCGAAAGCTTCGGTTCAAGCAGCTGTGCTCGAGGGGAGCGCGGGCTTCGCCGCGACTCGGGTCGGATGCTCGGATCAGGGCGGCTGCGCTCGTGGGGAGCGTGCGACTCGCCATTACTCGGGCCGTCGGCGTCGTGCGCGACAGAGGTGCGGGCGGGTCCACGAGTCTTCCGACGCCCTCCGCCGGAACGCGGTGCTCCGCCGACCGTCTGGTCGACGTGCCAGCGAGCGGCAACCGTGAGGCGACGACGCGCCTTCGAGGCGGACCTCTGCCGGAACGGGGGGTCCGCTGGCCGCCTGGTTCAGGGAGGCGGGAGCGAACGATTGCCGCGAGGCGTATCCGCCGATCCGCGTGCCAGCGGATCGGCGTCGCCGGACGCAAGCCGCTCCACGGAACCCGACCACCCGACCGAGCCGACTGCGCGACGCCGCGCGAGGAGCGGCGTCGAATGAACTCAGCCGACCCCGTGCATCCAGACGACGGGGGCGAAGTCGCCGCCGTAGCGGAAGGGCTCGAGCTCGTCCTCCCATGCCTGGCCGAGGGCGAGGCGCAGCTCGCGGTGCAGCTCGATGGGGTCGGCGCCGGCGAGCTCCATGGCGGAGCGGATGCGGTCCTCGGGCACGACGGTGTTGCCCGCGCTGTCGGTCTGGGCGTAGAAGATGCCGAGCTCGGGCGTGTGCATCCAGCGGCCGCCGTCGACGCCGGGCGAGGGCTCCTCGGTGACCTCGTAGCGGACGTCGGCCCAGCCGCGGAGAGCGGAGGCGATGACGGCACCGGTTCCGACCGGGCCCTCCCAGGCGAACTCGGCGCGCAGTGTGCTGCGGAGCACGGGCTGCTCGATCCAGGCGAAGTTCACGGCACGACCAAGGGCGCGACCTGTCCCCCACTCGAGGTGGGGGCAGAGCGCGCGGGGGGCGGAGTGCACGAAGAGCACACCCCGAGTCTGCTGCGCCACCATGGTGTCCTCCGTTCGTCCCGGTGCGTCTTCCCCAACGACCCGGACCACGGAACACTCTGCGGTGCGCCTTCTTCGATTATGACGGTGGACGTGCCACCACGCCCGATCATGCAGGAGCGGCGGACCTCCGTCAAGGCGGCTCGCCGCGCCTGCTCGACCGGCCGTAGGCGGCTCCTGCCTATACTCGGGTCGTCCGCGCCGCCGGACGCCGCACACCGCCAGACGCCCGCCGGGAGGAGCACCGTGTCCGTCCGCGACGGCCTGCTCGCCCTGCTCACGCTCGGCCCCGCCTACGGCCTCCAGCTGCACGCCGAGCTCCTCGACCGTGCCGCGCACCGGCCCCGGGTCAACGTCGGCCAGATCTACTCGACGCTCGAGCGCCTGCGCGAGCGGGGCCTCGTCGTCTCGGCCGGGTCCACCGACGACGGCCTCCCCCTGCACGCGCTCACCGACGAGGGCCGCGCGGAGGCGGCCGCCTGGCTGACGGGTGACGGAGCGTCCCCGGAGGAGGACTGGGACGACGTCCTCGACCGGGTGCTGCTGGCCTCGAGCCTGTCCGGCGCCGACCTCGCCGCCGTCCTCGACGCGTACGAGAGCTCGCTGCCCGCCACCGCCGACGAGCAGGCGGAGGAGGAGGACGCGCACCCGCAGCGCCGCCTCGCCGCGATCGCCGCCGGCGTGCGGGAGGAGGCCCTGCGGCGCCTCCTCGAGGCGGCCCGCGACGAGCTCACGGGCGACGGGCCGGGACGGGGCGTCCGCGGATACGCTCTCGAGCGTCCCCGTCGGGGCCGTCGAGCCTCGAGCTAGGACGAGACAGGCGCGGGTGCCGTCGCCTAGGGTGGTTCGCATGTCCCGCACCCCCCTCGGTCTCCGCGTCCCCTCCCGGGCGCGCCGGCGCCTCGTCGCCGCCGGAGCGGGCACGGTCCTCGTCCTGTGCGCCGCCCTCGCCGCCCCGCTCTCCGCGTCCGCCGCCTACGACCCGTCCGACTACCCCTCGTGGTCCGATGTCGAGGCCGCGAAGTCGAGCGAGAGCGCCACCGCCGCCGAGGTCGACCGCATCACCGCCTTCCTCGCCGACCTGCGCGACCAGGCCGCCGCCCTCACCGACGCCGCCATCAGCCGGGCCGCCGAGGCGGACGCCGCGCAGAGCGCTCTCGACGAGGCGACCCAGCGCGTGAGCGCCCTGGAGGAGCGCGCCTCCGCCGCCCGCTCGGACGCCGACGCAGCGAAGGAGCAGGCCGGCCGTCTCGCCGCGCAGCTCTACCGCAACGGCGGGACCGATGCGACGCTCAACCTCCTCATCGGCGGCGACGAGTCGAGCGAGCTGCTCTACCGCCTCGGCACCATGACGCAGCTCACCCAGCAGACCAGCCGGCTCCAGACCGCGGCGCAGTCGACCGAGAACCAGGCCGTCTCCCTCGCCGCTCAGGCCGAGCAGGCCCGGGGCGAGCGCGTCTCCCTCGCCACCGCCGCGGCCGACGCGCTCTCGGTCGCCCGCTCCGCTCAGGCCGAGGCCGACGCCAAGGTCGCCGACCAGGAGAAGTACAGCCAGGAGCTCTACACGCAGCTCGCCTCGCTCAAGAACACCACCGCCGAGATCGAGCGGGAGTACGCCGACGGCCAGGACGCGAAGTCGGCGTTCGAGGAGCAGCAGCGCCTCTCCCGCCTCGCCGCCGAGGCCGAGGCCGCCCGCCAGCGCGCCGCGTCGGCTCCCGCCGCGGCCGCCGCTCCGGCAGCGCCCTCCAACAGCGGAGGCGGCGGAGGCGGACCGGTCGAACTCGGCGACGACGACCCGACCGGCGCGCGCAACAGCTCCGCCAAGACCATCGCCGCCCTCGGCACCTACGCCGGACGCACGGACGGCCTCTCCCCCGCGCAGGCCCAGGCCTACGCCCGCACCGCTGTCGGCCGCTTCGGCTGGGGCGCCGACCAGGTCGACCGGTGCCTCATCCCGCTGTGGAACGGCGAGTCGGGATGGCGCTGGAACGCGCTGAACCGCTCCTCCGGCGCCTACGGCATCCCGCAGGCCCTCCCGGCGAGCAAGATGGCCAACTCGGGAGCCGACTACCAGACGAACGCGGCGACGCAGGTCGACTGGGGCCTCTCGTACATCAAGAGCGCCTACGGCTCGCCCTGCAACGCGTGGTCGAGCTGGAACAACCGCTCGCCGCACTGGTACTGATCCCGCGTCTCACTTCGCCTGGTCGTAGGAGTCGACGACGGCGACGGTGACCGGGAAGTCGACCTCGCCCACTCCGAAGAGCGAGCGTCCGGCGCGCACCGCCGCCTCGCGGACGATCGCGGCGACCCGCTCGCCGACGTCGGCGGGAGCGTGCACGATCACCTCGTCGTGCAGGAAGTAGACGAGGTGCGCCCGGCCGACCGCGCCGCCCTCGGCGCGCAGTCGCGCCCGCAGCTCGCCCATCCAGCAGAGCGCCCACTCGGCCGCGGTCCCCTGCACCACGAAGTTGCGGGTGAAGCGTCCCCACTCGCGCGCTCGCGCCGCATCGGCCGAGAGCCCCTCGGGGCCGGGAGGCGAGCTGCGCCCGAGCCACGTCGAGACGCTCTCGCCACGCTCCCCCGCCCGAGCCGCCGCCTCGACGTGCGCGACCGAGCGCGGGTAGGCACGGGCGAGCCTCGGGAGCAGCCGTCCGGCCTCCCCGCTCGTCGCCCCGTACATCGCCCCCAGCATCGCGACCTTCGCCCTCGGCCGGTCGGGGACCACGCCGGCGTCGACGATGCCCTGGTAGAGGTCGCGGCTCCGCCCGGCGGCGGCCATGGCCGAGTCGCCCGAGAGCGCGGCGAGGATGCGCGGCTCGAGCTGCGCGGCATCCGCGACCACGAGGCTCCAGCCCGGATCCGCGGTGACCGCGGCGCGGATCTGCCGCGGCAGCTGCAGCGCCCCTCCGCCCGAGGTCGCCCACCGGCCGGTGACGACGCCGCCCACCACGTACTCCGGCCGGAACCGTCCGTCGCGCACCCACGCGTCGAGCCAGGCCCAGCCGTTGGCGGTGAGCAGCCGGGAGAGCTTCTTGTACTCCAGGAGGGGCGGTACCGCGGGGTGCTCGAGGGACTGCAGCTCCCAGGAGCGCGTCGACTCGACCGGCAGCCCCGCGCGCCGCAGCGCCTTGAGGAGCTCGGCCGGCGAGTCGGGGTTGAGCTCGGGCGCGCCGAGCTCGTCGCGCAGGCGGTCGGCCAGCGCCTCCAACCGGGCCGGGCGGCCGCCGAAGAGCGGGCGGGGGCCGAGCATCCCGGTGAGCACCCGGTCGTGCACATCGGCGCGCCACGGCAGCCCCGCGTGGGCGATCTCGCGAGCGATCAGGGCGCCGACGGATTCGGCGGCGAGCAGCAGGCGGAGCCGGCCGGCCTCGGCGGCGCCGGAGAGCGCCTCCTCCTGCAGGGCCAGCTCGAGGACGGGGTCGAGCTCGTCGTAGCCGCCCGCCGCCTCCTCGAACCCGATCAGCGTGTCCTGCGCGGCGGGGGCCGCGGCTCCCGCGTCCCACGGGTCGAGGGGCGAGCGCGCGAGAGCCGATGAGGCGGCGGAGACCGAGCGGCGGAGGATCGCGCGGGCCAGCCGGAGGTCGTGGCACCGGGCGACGACCACCCCGGCCGACAGCAGTGCGGGGTACCAGCGCGCGGTGTCGTCCCAGACCCAGCGCGGGCGCTCCGGCTCCCGCTCCCGGACGAACGCCGCCAGCTCGGCCGGCCCCCGGCCGCTCCCGGCCTCGGCGCCGCCGACGGGGTCGACCGCCCGCCACGCCCCCGTGGGGCCGCCGACGAGTGCGAGGAGCATCGGGCCATTCTCCCCCGTGGCAGACACGGAGGCCGCCGTCGTGGGGACGGCAGGGCCCCCTCTCGCTGAAGGAGTCACGCCGACGGCCGCGAGGGCGGGTAGCCGGGGAAGGGCTTCTCCTGCGCCGTCGGCGGCTGATGGGCCCACAGGGCGGCCGCGATGGTGTCCATCGAGCGGGAGTAGCCCACGAGCGTCCGCCTCTCCGGCTCGGCCGCCCAGGTCACCGCGCGGAACCAGGTCTCGCGGTACGGGCCGGTCTCGATGCGGCGCACCAGGCCGATCCGGCCGGTGCGCAGGGCGTCGACCATCACCCACTCGTCCTGCCCGCTGCTGCGCAGCATCTGGAGCGGACTCCACTCGATCATCGCGCCTCCCACCGGTCGATCCGCGGCCGTGGCGAGCACGAGCGCCGCGGCGTACACTCGCAGACTATCGAACACATGTTCGAACGGCCAACCGGGTCCGGCGAGTGAACGGGAGCACGACGATGGCGGTGATCGACGAGACGGCGCTGGTCTCGACCGACGGCGAGGGAGTGCCGATCGCGCTCGAGTGGCGGGGCGGGAGCTACCGGGTGACCGACCGGCCGACGGTGTGGACCTGCACGAGCGAGTGGTGGGCGCCCCTCGAGGGGTTCCCGCCGACGTTCGGGCGCACACCGGTGAGCATCGGCGGCTGGCGCTTCCAGGCGACGGACCTCGCGACCGGCGGAGCGTTCGTGCTCGACGTGGTCGCGTCGACGGAGCCGCAGTGGAGCGTGGTGCGGATCTACGAGTAGTGCCGGCGCGAGGCCGGCCGGGCGGCTACTTGTCGGCCGACCAGGGCGCCCGCGTCATGGCGATGAGAGCCGCGACTCCGGAGACGAGGCCGACACCGGCGATGGCGGACACGACGAGCCAGAGAACGAGTTCCATGCCGCCAGTCTACCGAGCCCCGGAGCGGATCCTCTCCGCCCCGCTTCCATCCCCCGGCTATGGAATAGCCTGGGCAGAGTGACCGACGCCCCCACCCGCGCGAGTGTCGGACTGCGCTCGGAGCGCGGCCCGATCCTGCTGTCCCTGATGATCTCGACCGCTCTGGTCGCCCTCGACGCCACGATCCTCTCGACGGCCGTGCCGTCCATCGTCGCCGACCTGGGGGGCTTCGAGCAGTTCCCCTGGCTGTTCTCGATCTACCTGCTGGCCCAGGCGGTCTCGGTCCCCCTCTACGGCAAGCTCGCCGACGTGATCGGGCGCAAGCCCATCATGCTGATCGGCATCGCCCTGTTCCTGGTCGGCTCGCTCCTGTGCGGCCTCGCCTGGAGCATGCCCGCGCTGATCGCGTTCCGAGCCCTGCAGGGCCTGGGGGCCGGAGCGATCCAGCCGATGGGCATCACCATCGCCGGCGACATCTACACGGTCGCCGAGCGTGCGAAGACCCAGGGCTACCTCGCGAGCGTCTGGGGCATCTCCTCTGTCGTCGGGCCGACCCTCGGCGGCGTGCTCTCGGACCTGGGCGCCTGGCGCGGCATCTTCCTCGTCAACATCCCCCTGTGCCTCCTGGCGGCGTTCCTCCTGATCCGCAGCTTCCGCGAGACCACGCGGGGCGAGAAGCAGCGGATCGACGTGGCGGGCGCCTCCGTGCTCGCCGTGGGCACCGCGCTGCTCATCCTCGGGCTGCTCGAGGGCGGCAGCGCCTGGCCGTGGCTCTCCCCCGCCGGAGTCGGCGTGTTCGTCGTCTCGGCCCTCGCGTTCGCCGGCTTCGTCGCGATCGAGCGGCGAGCTGCCGCCCCGGTGCTCCCCCTCTGGGTCCTCACGCGGCGCGTGCTGATCTCGACCAGCCTGGTCTCGGTGACCGTCGGCGCGATCACGCTCGGCGTCACCTCGTACTTCCCGACCTTCGCGCAGGGCGTGCTCGGCAGCTCCGCCCTCGGCGCGGGCTTCGCCGTCGCGGCGATGACGCTCGGCTGGCCGGTCGCGGCGAGCCTGTCGGGCCGGCTCTACCTGCGCATCGGCTTCCGCAACACGGGCTTCCTCGGAGCGGGGCTCGTCGTGATCGGCACGGCGCTGACCATCCTGCTCGGCGCCTCCTCGACGCTGTGGGAGATCGCCGGCTTCTGCGTGCTGATCGGCGCCGGCATGGGGCTCGTGGCGACTCCGACGCTGATCCGGGCGCAGTCGAGCGTCGACTGGAACGAGCGCGGAGTGGTCTCCTCGACCAACTTCTTCGCCCGCAACATCGGCAGCGCCGTCGCCGTGGCCGTGTTCGGCGCGATCGTGAACGCGAAGGCGGGCGGCGGCGTCCCCGCACCGGCGGACCTCGCCGAGGGCACCCGCTTCGTCTGCATCGCGCTCACGGTCCTCGCCGTGGGCATGCTCGCCGCGGTCTGGGCGATGCCGAAGGAGGGGCGCCCCGCGCCCGGAGAGGATCGGGCGGCGGAGGCCGAGCCCGACGCGGCCCGGCCGGACGCGGCCCAGCCCTAGCCGTCAGGCGGCGCCGTCGGTTCTCGTCGTCAGCCGGAGCGGCGCGCCGCGGCCGTCGCTCGCAGGCGGTCGCGGTGGGTGCGGCGCACCCGGTGCGTCCAGCGCTGCAGGGACGACCCCATCCCGGGGTGCCGCGCCAGCGTGTGCAGAGCGCGGTCGAACCGGCGGAGCATGTCGGCGAAGGCGCCGAAGGGGCGGGCCGAGATGCCGACCTCGAGGTGGTGGTCGAGCACGATCCGGTGCCGGAGTCCCAGGTGCACGCTGATCTCGACGTCGTCGTGCACGTAGGCGTCGTGCCGGTGCATCTCCTCCGCGATCTCCTCCCACGCCGACCGGCGGACGGCGCAGTTGGAGCCGAAGAGCGGCCAGTTGGCCAGCGCCGACCCCATCAGCACGAAGTAGGCGTCCATGTAGGCGACCCGCGCGATCACCCGGGCGATCGGGCCGAGCTCGTCGAAGCGTCCGGGACCGGTCACCGCTCCGACCTCGGGATCGGCGAAGTGGCCGGCCAGGCGCGCCAGCCAGTCGGGTCCCGGGCGGGAGTCGGCGTCGAGCCGTGCGAGGACGTCGCCGTGCGCCTCGTCGAAGCCGTGCGCCGTGCTCGCCGGGATCCCGGCTCCGTCGTGCCGCACCACCCGCGCGCCCGCCGCTCGCGCGACGGCGGCGCTGTCGTCGGTGCTCCCGTCGTCGACGACGACGATCTCGAACGGAGCGAGCGTCTGCTCGCGGAGGAGCTCGAGCAGCTGCTCGAGGTGGCGGGCGTCGTCCTTCACGGGGACGACGACCGAGATGCGCCGGTGATCCATCCGCCCAGTCAACGCGATCGGGGCGCTCAGCGGGGACACCGCCACGCGTCTCGCGCGAGCCCGGACCTGTCAACCGGCTCCCGAGCGCGTCGGATCCCCTGATGGGATCGACCCGTGTCCGCCGGATCGGCGGCCCGATCGAGACAGGAGACGACATGACCCAGGGACCTCGAGACTTCCGGCCCACCCGTGCACTGGTGACCGCTTCTGACTCCGGCATCGGCCGGGCGACCGCGGTGGCACTGGCCGAGGCGGGCATGGACGTCGGCATCACCTGGCACAGCGACGAGGAGGGCGCGCAGGGCACGGCGGAGGAGGTGCGCTCCCTCGGCCGGCGCGCCGAGATCGCGCGCCTCGACACGACGGATCTGGAGGGCGCGGGCGACGTGATCGACGACCTCGCGGATCGACTGGGCGGGCTCGACGTCGCCGTCAGCAATGCGGGCGGAGGCGGAGGCGAGCCCTTCCTCGAGCAGAGCCTCGACAGCTGGCGCTCGACCGTCGCCCTGAACCTCGACGGAGCGTTCGTCTGCCTCCAGCGCGCCGCGCGGCGCATGGCGGCCCAGGGCACGGGCGGCAGGATCATCGCGGTCACCAGTGTCCACGAGCACCAGCCGCGGGTCGGCTCCGTCGCCTACACCGCTGCCAAGCACGGGCTGGGCGGCCTGCTGAAGGTGGCCGCACTCGAGCTCGGCTCCCTCGGCATCACCGTCAACGCCGTCGCCCCCGGGGAGATCGCGACGCCGATGAACGACGCCGAGGATGTGGACCCCGTCACGATCGACCGCCCCGGCATCCCCCTCGGCCGCCCCGGCGACGCCCGCGAGATCGCGGCGGTGGTCGCCTTCCTGGCCTCTCCCGCCGCCTCCTACATCACCGGATCCTCGTACGTCGTGGACGGCGGGATGCTGCAGATGGGGCCGCAGGCCGGCTCCCACCTCCGGCAGGACGACTGGCGCGAGGCCTGAGCCGCCGACCACGGCGCCCGCCCGCCGGGTACTCTCGAAGAGGTGCTCCGGCGGGCGGGGCGCCTGCTCCGGGATGTAGGTGACGCACGTGTGGTTCCGGCGTCGACGCAGGTTCAAGATGGAGCCGTACGACCCCGATGAGAACCCGTCGCGCGAGCCCGCCTCCGTCGAGGAGGCCGCCGAGGAGGGCCTGATGCTCGCGCAGTACGCGAGCCGGATGGCCGTGAAGAACCGTGTGCTGATGGACGGCCTCGGTGCTGACGTCCCCTTCGACTCGGGCCGCTACTCCGTCGTCGCCGCGGAGGAGCTCGAGAAGCTGGCGCGCGAGTCCGAGGCAGCCGCCGAGCGCCTGCGCGGCATCGCCGCCGACGTGACCTCGGTGGGCGGCCGCTCCGACCACGTGCACGACTACCGCTCGGCCGACGTCGACAACCTCGACCACCGCGAGCGGCTCTCGCTCCTGGTCGCCGACTCCCTCCACAGGCGGGCGCAGGACGAGGAGTACCTCGCGACGCTCGTCGACGACGCCCGTCAGGACGCGTGGCGCGAGCTCGCGCAGTCGATCGAGGAGACCCTCGACCGCACCTCGCGGATCGACCCGGACGACGAGGAGTACCGCCGCGACCGCTCGGTGCGGATGGCGCTCGTGGTCGTCGACGACCTGGTCAAGCTGGCGGAGGAGCGCGGCGTCAGCCTCGAGGACTGACGGGCTCGTCGTGGGACGCCGGGACGGGGCTCAGGCCCAGCCGGCGCGGAACGACTCGGTCGCCTCGGCGGAGCGCTCCCGGACCGACTCCAGCAGCTCCTCCATGGTGGAGCTGCGGAGGAACGCGAGGCGGTCGAGCTCGGTGACCGGTGCGACGCCGGCGAGCTGCCAAGCGTGCGCGGCCGGATCCTCGGCGAGCTCGACGACCGCGCCGTAGCGCTGCTCGACGAACTCGCTCGCGACCGCCAGTGCCGTGCGGACCGCCGACTCCGCCGCAGCCAGCGCGGGGGCGTGCTTCTCGTCCCACTCCAGATCGGGCAGCAGGCGGACCTCGGCGCGCGGGTACGGGTCGTCCTCGTACCAGCGGACGACCTCGAAGCGCTCCTCGCCCACGGAGTCGAGCGTGACGAACGACTCCGCCCCGTCGATGTTCAGGATGCGCGCGCGGGCGCCGACCGCGAACCGCTGGTCGCCGCCGCCCACCTCCTGGCCGCGCTCGATGAGCACGACGCCGAACGCGAGGGTCTCGTCCTCGAGGACGTCGCCGAGCATCCGCAGGTACCGCGGCTCGAACAGCCGGAGCGGGAGCGGCATGTGCGGCAGGAGCACGGAGCCGAGCGGGAACATCGGAAGATCAGGCACAGGATCAGGCAATCACGTCGAGCGGGGAGCGGCCAGTACGGGCGCGGCGCGTCGGGACGTGCTAGCGCATCGCGCCACCGTGTCGTCCGCTCGCGGATGCTCGCCACGCCCCGGACGATCTCCGACGGCCCGGACCCACCCGCGAGGCGCCCACTCAGACTGGGAGCATGGATCTCGCTGACCTCCGCGCCGTCGTCCGCGCGGACCTGGCCGCCAAGGGCCACGCCTCCGACCGGCTCACCGTCCTCGTCCTCCGACTCGGGCAGTACTCGAGCTCTCGGAGGACCCGGCTCCCCCTCCACCTCGTCTACCGCCTGGTCGATCTCGTCTGGACCCGCATGATCGTCGGAGCCGAGCTGCCGCCGGCCGCTCAGGTCGGGCCCGGCCTGCGGCTCCCCCACTGGGGCCGCGGCGTGATCCTGCACCCGCGCACGGTCATCGGGAGGAACGCGTTCATCTACCACGGCGTCACCATCGGCGAGTCGAAGGGTCGGACGCCCGTCATCGGCGACGACGTCTACATCGGCGCCCGCGCGACGATCGTCGGGGACGTGACCGTCGGCGACCGTGTGCGGGTCGGAGCCGGCGCCGTCGTTGTCCGCGACGTCGCATCCGACTCGTCCGCGGTCGGCGTGCCGGCGAGGACCGCGTCGGCGCCGTCCTGAGGCACGGCCCGTCGGCCTGACGGGGCCGGACCGTCCGCTCCGACGAGAACGACATCAGGTGGAGGCCCGACCCGGCGCTGGAGAGGAGGAACCACCGCGGGTGGAGCGGAGTAGGGCGTACGGGACTTGAACCCGTGACCGACGGATTATGAGTCCGCTGCTCTGACCGGCTGAGCTAACGCCCCGCGGCGGCCGTCCGAGCGGCCGTCAGGTGGCGGCGGGTGCGGACGCTGCGTCGGAGGCCGGATCGGCCACCGGCTCCCCACGATACAGGCTCTCGAAGGTGCTGATCGTGCGGTTGATGTCGTGCGCGGCGACGATTTGGAGGGAGGCGCGCTTCATCGCCTCGAGGTCCTCCTGGTCGGCCGTGAGCACGGCGGTGAGGCGGTCGGCGAGGGCCTCGGCGCTGCCCGGCGCGAAGAGGTAGCCGTTCTCGCCGTCGTGGACGAGGTGCGGGAGGGCCATCGCGTCGGCGGCGACGACGGGGAGGGCCGAGGCCATCGCCTCCATCGTCGCGATGCTCTGCAGCTCGGCGATGGACGGCATGGCGAACACGGTGGCGCGCGTGTACGCCTCCTTGAGCTCGGCGTCCGAGACGTAGCCGGTGAAGCGCACGCGGTCGGCGATGCCGAGGGTCGCGGCGAGCTGCTGGAGGTTGCGCATCTGGTCGCCGCCGCCGACGATCTCGAGCTTCGCGTCGAGCGCCGGATCGAGCAGGGCGACGGCGCGGAGCAGGACGTCGATGTGCTTCTCGCCGGTCACGCGGCCGACGAAGAGGATCGAGTCGCCGGCGCGCGCCGTGAAGTCGGGCGTGTAGTTGTCGGCGTCGATGCCGCAGGAGATGGCGTGGACGCCCCGGAGGCCCGTGTACTTCTCGAGGAACTGCGCGGCCTTGCGGGTCGGCGTGGTGACCGCCTCCGCCCGGCCGAAGGTGCGGCGCGCGGCCCGCCACGCCATCGCCACGGCCTTGGCCTGCACGGCCTTCGGCAGGAGGGTGAACTCGAGCATGTTCTCGGGCATGAAGTGGTTCGTGCCGACGATGCGGATGCCGCGCTTGGCCGCCTCGATCCCGAGGCCGCGGCCGACGATGATGTGCGACTGGAAGTGCACGACGTCGGGCTTCACCTCGTCGAGGATGCGCGCGCTGTTCTGCCGGATGCGCCACGGCATCGCGAAGCGCAGCCAGTCGTGCGGGTACCAGCGCCAGCTGTAGAGCCGGTGCACGATGATCCGCTGACCCTCGTGCGTCTCGACCCGGGTGCCGCTCCAGCCGTCGGCAGAGGGGGCGACGACGTGGACCTCGTGGCCGCGCTGCGCGAGACCGGCGGCGAGGCGCTCGGCGAACTTCGCGGCTCCGTTCACGTCGGGAGCGAAGGTGTCGCAGCCGATCACGACCGTCAGCGGTCGGGAGTCGGGCGATCCCGGTCGGGACGCGTCGCGGGGATCTGACACGGGAGGTCCTATCGGTGTCGTGCCGCTCGGGGAGAGAAGGGAGCGATCGGCGGAGGTCGGTCGGTTTCGTGGCTCTCGGCGCGGACCCATTGTAGGCAGAGGAGTCCTCACCACTCGGGATCCCGCGCCGTCAGCGCGCCTGCGGGTGGTGCTTGGCGAGGAGGAAGACGCCGTAGATGGCGACGGCACCGGCCGCGATGAAGAGCGGGATCGCCCACGGGGCCGCGTACTGCGCCTCTCCGAGCACGACGATGCCGATCGCGACGGCGACCAGCGGGTCGATGACGGTGAGGCCCGCCACGACGAGGTCCGGCGGGCCGGAGGAGTAGGCGTTCTGAACGAAGTACCCGCCGAGCGCGGTCGCGGCCAGGAGCGCCACGATGCAGACCACCGTCAGCGGGTCGAACTCGCCGTACTTGATGCGGTTGAGCACGACCTTCGCGAGAGTCGCGACGAAGCCGTAGACCACTCCGGCGCCCACGATGTAGAAGATCGCCTTCGCTCCGCGGCGGAAGACGCGGAAGGCGACGACGAAGACCGTGAGCACCACGGCGAGGATCACGAGGATCGTGATGAGCTCGGGCGTCTGGATGGACTTGTCGACCGCGTTGAACGCCGCTACGAGGACGAACGTGCCGACGCCTCCGACGCAGAGCACGATCGCCCGGATCGACGCCGCGTTCAGGCGCACCCGGCTGACCCGCGCGTTGACGACCGCGGTGATCACGAGCGCCACCGCTCCGAGCGGCTGCACCACGATGAGCGGGGAGAAGCCGAGGCTCGTCAGCTGGAAGACGATCGCGAGACCCAGGAGCAGGGTGCCGATCACCCACGAGGGGCGCGAGAGCAGCGCGACCAGCTGGCCGCCGCTGAGCCCGGAGGAGCCGGAGCGCTTCGAGAACCGCTCCACCTTCGCCACTCCCCGGTGCTGGAACTGCGCGCCGAGGGAGAGGAACACCGCGCCCACGAGAGCGATCGGGATGCCGATGAACTTCGCCGGGTCGTTGAGGAGTTCGGCGAGATCGGCGGGCATGGGTCGACCCTACCCAGAACGCCTCCGGGAGTCCTCCGACGCACGGGTGAGGGGCTGAGCCCAGCGGATGATCCTCGCGGACCCGGTCGGCGGCCCCGCGGTACCCTGTCCACCATGGCCGTCCTCCCCATCCGCATCGCCGGCGACCCCGTCCTGCACTCCCCCGCCGCCCCCGTCACCGAGTTCGACGATGCGCTGCGCACCCTCGTCGCCGACATGTTCGAGACGATGGACACCGCCCCCGGAGTCGGCCTCGCCGGCCCGCAGGTCGGCGTCCCGCTGCGCCTGTTCGTCTACGACTACGCCGACGACGACGGCACCCCCCGCCGCGGCGTCGCGATCAACCCCGAGCTGTTCGTCACGCCGACCCCGCTCGGCGAGGCGGACGAGGACACGGAGTCGGAGGGGTGCCTCTCCTTCCCCGGCGAGCGCTTCCCGCTCCGCCGCTCCGAGCGCGCGATCCTCCGCGCGGTCGACCTCGAGCAGGAGCCGTTCGAGATCGTCGCGGACGGCTGGTTCGCCCGCGTGTTCCAGCACGAGTTCGACCACCTCGACGGCGTGCTCTACATCGACCGCCTCGAGCACGACTACCACAAGCCGGTCGCGAAGATCACCCGGAAGCGCGGCTGGGGCGGCCCCGGCGTCTCGTGGCTGCCCGGCGTGGAGCACCTCGAGGACTGACTCAGGCCAGGTCGACCCCGTGCACGCCGTTGTGGTGGCGGATCGCGGGGAACGAGGCGGTGACGCTCCGGCCGACGCCGGGCGTCCGCTTCTCGGTCACGTCACCGCCGAAGAGGGCGGCCCGCTCGCGCAGCTCGGCGAGCGCGGGGCTGTCGATGCGCTCGGTGAGCGAGCGCAGATCCGCCTCGAGAGCGCTGGCGTCCTGCTCCGCAGCGCCGTGCTGCTCGCGGTCGTCGTCGACCTCCACCCGGAGGCCGGTGGTCGTCCATCGGGAGCTGATGCGGACCTCGGTCCCCGCGCCGCCGGTCTCCAGCGCCGAGTCGAAGGCGTACTCGAGCACCCGGAGCACGGCCACCTCGGCGCCGTCCTGCAGCGGGAACGGCTCGCCGAACGACTCCTCGCGGACGCTCAGGCCTCGCTCGCGGGCGCCCTCGATCAGGGGGACGGAGCCGCCGGTGCGCGGCAGCTCCCCCGGATCGACGGAGGCGACGGTCGCGATGCGGCGCAGCTGCGCCAGCGAGGCCTCGGCCGCCCGCACGGCACGCTGCGCCGACCGCGCGGCTGCGGCGGGGTCGCGGTCGATCGTGAGACGGACGCTCTCGGCCTCCTCGACGACGTGCGCGGCGCTGCGGACCGCGAGCTGCTCGAGCTCGCCGACGATGCGGAGCCTCGCCTCCTGCTCGCCGACCGCCAGCTCGAGGCGGACGACGCGCGCCGCCTCCTCCGCACGGCTCTCGGCGGCACGGCGCTCGGCGCCGACGGCGCGGCGCCACAGCACGACGACCGCGACCAGGGCGATCAGGGCGAGGACGAGGACGACTTCGAGCACGACGGCCTCCGGGGGGACGGGACGGGTTCGGCACAGGAGCGCCGGAGAGAGATCGTACCCGCGCCGCGGACAGCGGACCTGAGGCCGCGGAGGGGGTTGCGGAGCCGTACTCAGCCGTCGGAGCGCACGGAGCGGGTGACGGTGAAGCGGCGGTCGCGCGCCACCACCGTGGTCGGCCCGACCGCGCGGCGCAGCTCGGCCGGATGCGCGAGGTGGGAGTTGAAGACCGTCCACAGCACGCCTCCGGGGCGCAGCACGCGGCCGGCCGCGCGCAGCATGCGCCGGGCGACGAGGTCGGTGACGGCTCCGTCGGAGTGGAACGGCGGATTGCAGAGCACGACGTCGACGGAGGACGCCTCCAGAGTCGAGGCGTTGTCGTCGCGGAGGACGCGGACGGCCAGCCCATTGGCCGCCGCAGTCGCCCGGGCGGACTCGACCGCGGCACGCGAGGTGTCCGTCGCGGTCACGGCGAGGTCGGGGCGGGCCCGGGCCACCACGGCGGCGAGCACGCCGGTTCCGCAGCCGAGGTCGAGTGCGGTGCCCGCGGGGAGGGAGTCGAGATCGAGGGCGGCGAGGAGGGCGCGGGTGCCGAGGTCCAGTCGTGCACCTGCGAAGGCTCCCGGCAGTGCGACGACCTCGAGGTCGAGCTCGTCCAGACGGCGCCGCTCGGGCCCTGGCGCGGGCGGCTGGTCGGGGAGCGCGCCGCTCGCGAGCAGGGCGCGCGACTTCTGCCGGGCGAGGGAGACGTCGATCCGCTCGTAGCGCACGGCGAGCACGTCGTTCATCGTGCGGGTCATGTGCTTGATGCGGCCGGCGCCGATCAGGGTCGCCGCCGGGTTCGCGAGTGCGGTCCCGGCCGCGACGGCGGCCAGCGCGTCGAGCGAGCGCGGCAGGCGCAGGAGCACCGCGTCGGCGTCGCGGACGGCCTCCGCGACGGAGTCGACGATCTCGATCGGCGCGAGATCGACGCCCGACCCCCGCACCGTCTCGAGGTTCTGCGCGAGAGCGCGCTCGGCGGTGATCGAGTCCTGCACGACGCGCACGGCACGGCCGTCGGCAGCGAGGCCGAGGCTCAGTGCCCCGTAGGCGTCCCCGATCACGGCGAGGCGGCCGCGATCGGCGGCGAGGTCGAGCAGCAGACGGTCACTGGCGTCGACGGCGACGAGATCCGGCGCCTCGACGTCGGGGCGGCGGCGCAGGAGAGCGAGCACGTCCTCGCGCATCGCCCCTCCGATCGTCGGTCCGAGCGGGTGGGCCCTCGAGGGCGACCGCTCGCGGGCACGAAAAAAGGGCCCGAGAGTGGAGTCCCGGACCCTTCGCTCCCCGACTTGGACTCGAACCAAGAACCTACCGGTTAACAGCCGATTGCTCTGCCAATTGAGCTATCGAGGATCATCCGACCGCCCGGAGGCGATCAGCGCGGTACTACTTTAGCAAACTCTCCGCGAACGCAAAATCGGGCGCGCACTCAGTAGCCGGAGCCCGGGTCGACGCGGCCGACGAACGGCCCGCCGGCGGCACAGGCGGCCACGTTGGCGCGCACGCGCTCGGCCAGGAGCGGCGCGGTGATCTCGGGGGTGTCCGCGCTGTGGGGCGTGATCAGGCACCGGGGCTCGCTCCAGAGCGGATGCCCGTCCGGCAGCGGCTCGGGGTCCGTCACGTCGAGCGCGGCGCCCGCGAGACGGCCTTCGGCGAGGGCCGCGACGAGCGCGTCCGTGTCGACGAGGCTCCCCCGGGCGACGTTGACGAGCACGGCGTGGGCGGGGAGCCGCGCGAGCAGACCCGCGTCGACCATCCGCTCCGTGCCCGCGGTGGCGGCGGCGGCCAGGACCAGCACGTCGGCGTCCGCCGCGGCCTCGGCGAGCCGCGACGCCGGCAGGGTGCGGGCGGCGCCCTCCACCGGCTCGTCTCCGCGGCGGACGATCGTCACCCGGCAGTCGAAGACGGCGAGCAGCCGCAGGAGCTCGCGAGCGATCCCTCCTGCTCCGACGATCACCACGGAGGCGCGGTGCAGCGTGACCGCCTTCTTCGGCCCCCACGACACGGCGCGCGCCCGCTCCGGCAGCGAGCGCAGGAGGGCGAGCACCAGCGCGAGCGCGTGCTCGGCCACCGGCTCCGCGTAGGCGCCCTTGGCGCTGGTCCAGACGACGTCCGCGCGGGACGCGGCGAGCACGGGCGCGAAGACGTCGACGCCGGCCCAGGGCAGCTGCACCCAGCGGATCGACGGGTGCTCCTCCAGCACAGCGGCCAGCTCGTCCGTGCGGCCGTAGGACAGCCAGAGCAGCGCGTCCGGACTCTCGTCGAGTCCGACGACCACTCCACCGCCCGACTCCACCGCCTCGGCGAACACCGGCTTCTGCCGCGGGAGCACCGCGACGCGCGGGACGGTCACTGGTCGGCCGCCTCGACGCGCTGCGCTCGGGAGGCGTCGAAGCGCTCGTACTCGGCGAAGGCCGCTCCGAGCTCGCGCACGTAGGGGTGCCGGGCCTCGATCAGAACCTCCAGCAGCGGCCCGTACGCGACGACCTCGCCGCCGACCAGCACTACGATCCGGTCGGTCGCCCGGCTCAGCACGTCGATGTCGTGGCTGACCACGACGGCCGCGAATCCCTCCCGGCGCCGCAGGTCGGCGAGGAGGTCGACGATCGACTCGCGCACCGTCGCGTCGATGCCCGAGGTCGGCTCGTCGGCGATCAGCACCTTCGGCCCGAGCACGAGCGAGCGGGCCACGGCCACGCGCTGGCGCTGGCCGCTGGAGAGCTCGTAGGGGTAGCGGTCGAGCAGGAACAGCGGCAGGTGCACGGAGTCGAGCAGCGTCGCCACCCGCACCGCCGCGGCCTTCGGGTCGTAGTGGCGGTCGCGGAGGAAGATCGGCTCGGCGATCAGCTCCGAGACGGTCAGCTCGGGGCGGAGGGCCGCTCCGGCGTCCTGCGCGAGATGCGCGACGTCGACGGTGAAGCGCTTGAGCTCGCGGGCGGGGAGCGAGCGGAGGCGGTGCCCCGCGACCGTCGCGTCCCCTCCGATGATCACCGGGCGCGTGCGGCCTCCGTCGTGCCCCAGGCCGTCGCCGCCGAGCACGCGCGCGAGCGTGGACTTGCCCGAGCCGCTGCCGCCGAGGATCCCGAGCACCTCCCCCGGCTCCACGCGGAGGCTCACTCCCCGCAGCGCCGTCCACCGGCGGCTGATGCCGCGCGGCGGGTACTCGACGCTGAGGTCGTCGACGACGATGGGGGCCGGATCCCCGGCGGTCCGGCTCACGCCCGGCGCTCCGCCTCGACGATGCTGCGCAGGAGCTCGCGCCTCGAGGCCTGCTCGACCGGGTCGGGCACGGGCAGGGAGGCGAGCAGGCGCTGCGTGTAGGGGTGCTTCGGCGCGGCGAGCACCTCGGCCCCCGTCCCCTCCTCGACCAGCTCGCCGCGGTAGAGCACCGCGATGCGGTCGGCGAGCAGGTCGACCACGGCGAGGTCGTGGCTGATGAACAGCGAGGCGAAGCCGAACTCGCGCTGCAGCTCGGCGAACAGCTCGAGCACGCGGGCCTGCACCGACACGTCGAGCGCCGAGGTGGGCTCGTCGGCGATCAGCAGCTTCGGCTCGAGGGCGAGGGCCCGGGCGAGGCTGGCGCGCTGGCGCTGGCCGCCGGAGAGCTCATGCGGGTAGCGGTCGCCGTAGGAGCGGGGCAGCTGCACCGCCTCCAGGAGCTCGTCGACGCGCGAGCGCGCCCCGGCGGCGTCGCCGGCCCGTCCGTGCACGATCAGCGGCTCGGCGACGCACTCCGCGATGGTGAGCAGCGGGTTGAAGCTCGACGCCGGGTCCTGGAACACGAAGCCGATGTCGCCGCGAACCGGCCGGAAGGCGCGCTCGCGGATGCCGCGCATCTCCTTGCCGAGGACCTTCAGCGACCCGCCGGTCACCGGCGTCAGGCCCGCGATGGCGCGCCCGATGGTGGTCTTGCCCGAGCCGCTCTCGCCGACGAGGCCGAGCACCTCGCCCGCGCGGATGCGCAGCGAGACGCCGTCGACCGCGACGAAGCCGGGACGGCCGAGCCGGCCGGGGTACTGGATCCGCAGGCCCTCGGCGGCGACGAGCGTCTCGGCCTCGGGGGCCTCGGCGCGCTCGACGGCGCGGACGCGGGCGCGCTCGACGCCCTGGCCCACGTGCGGGACGGCGGCGAGCAGCTTCCTCGTGTACTCGGCCTTCGGCGCCGAGAACAGCTCGGAGACCGTCGCCTCCTCGACCAGCTCGCCCTGGTACATCACGGCGACGCGGTCGGCCAGATCGGCGACGACGCCCATGTTGTGGGTGATCAGCACGATCGAGGTGCCGAACTCGTCGCGGCAGCGGCGGAGCAGGTCGAGGATCTCGGCCTGCACGGTCACGTCGAGCGCGGTGGTCGGCTCGTCCGCGACGATCAGACCGGGATCCAGGACCAGCGCCATCGCGATGACCACGCGCTGCTTCTGGCCGCCCGAGAACTGGTGCGGGTAGTAGTCGACCCGCTTCTCCGGCTCCGGGATGCCGACGGTGCGGAGGACGTCGATCGCGCGCTTGCGCGCCTCCTTCTTCGAGACGGAGCCGTGAGCGCGAAGTCCCTCCGCGATCTGCCAGCCCACCGTGAAGACCGGGTTGAGGGCGGTGCCCGGCTCCTGGAAGACCATGGCGACGTCGGTGCCGCGCAGCTCCCGGAGGCGGGCCTTCGGCACGGAGACGACATCGGTCGCCGCGCTGCCGTCCTTCTTCGAGAGCAGGACCACTCCGGAGGCGGTGGCCGTCTCGGGCAGGAGGCCGAGGATGGTCTTCGCGGTCACGGTCTTGCCGCTGCCGGACTCTCCGACGATCGCCAGGACCTCGCCGCGCTCGACGCGCAGGCTCACCCCGGCGACGGCGCGGACGGCGCCGCGGTCGCTCGCGAAGGCGACCTCGAGGTCGGTGATGTCCACGATCGGACGCGCTGAGGCGTCCCGGACGATGCGCTGGTCGCTCATCGCGTCTCCTCCACTCCGGCGACGGGGTCGTGCCCCGGCGTCTCCAAGCCGTCGGCGGCGAGGACGCCGCCCGGCACGACGGACGTCGCGGCGACGTCGCCGGCACCGGCGGCCACCGCGCGCCGACCGCGCAGGCGCGGGTCGGCGAGGTCGTTCAGGCTCTCGCCCACGAGGGTGATGCCCAGCACCACGAGCACGATCGCCAGGCCTGGGAAGACCGAGGTCCACCAGATGCCGCTCGTGACGTCCGACAGCGCCTTGTTGAGGTCGTAGCCCCACTCCGCGGCCGACGTCGGCTCGATGCCGAACCCGAGGAAGCCCAGGCCCGCGAGGGTCAGGATCGCCTCGGAGGAGTTCAGCGTGAAGATCAGCGGCAGCGTGCGCGTCGCGTTCCGCAGGACGTGGCGGAACATGATCCGCGGCGTCGACGCTCCGATGACCTTCGCCGACTCGACGAAGGCGTCGCCCTTGATACGCACGGTCTCGGCCCGGATCACGCGGAAGTACTGCGGGATGTAGACCACGGTGATCGAGACCGCCGCGGCGAAGATGCCGGCCCAGAGGTTCGACTGCCCGCCGGAGATGACGATCGACATCACGATCGCCAGCAGCAGGGTCGGGAACGCGTAGATCGCGTCGCAGATCACGACGAGCACGCGGTCGAGCCAGCCGCCGAGGTAGCCGGAGACGAGGCCGAGGAAGACGCCGAGGAAGATCGACAGGACCACGGCGACGACGATCACGAGGAACGCGGTCTGCGCTCCCCAGATCACTCGCGAGAGGACGTCGTAGCCGCCGACGGTGGTGCCGAGCAGATGCTCCGCGCTCGGCGGCTCCTGCGCGCCGAACGACTCGCCGCCCGAGCGCAGCTGCGAGTAGCCGTAGGGCGCGATGAGGGGCGCGAACAGGGCCACCAGCAGGAACGCGCCGGTGATGATCAGGCCGGTGACGAGCATCCCCCGCTGGAGGCCGACGCTCTGCCGGAGCTGGTGGACGACCGGCAGGCGGTCGACGAGGCGGCGGCGCGGACGCGCCGGGGGGGTGGTGCTCATGCTCAGTACCTCACTCGCGGGTCGATGAGCGCCGCGATGACGTCGACGATGAAGTTGGTCAGCGCCACGATGACGGCGAGCAGGGCGACGATGCCCTGCACGGCCACGAAGTCGCGGGCCTGGAGGTACTCGGCGAGCTGGAAGCCGAGGCCCTTCCACTCGAAGGTGGTCTCGGTGAGGACGGCGCCGCCGAGCAGCAGGGCGATCTGCAGGCCGATCACGGTGATGATCGGGATGAGCGCCGGCCGGTAGGCGTGGGTGCGGACGAGCCGGAACTCGCTGACGCCGCGCGAGCGCGCCGCGTCCACGTAATCGGTTCCGAGCGTGCCGATCACGTTGGTGCGCACCAGGCGCAGGAAGATGCCCGCGGTGAGCAGGCCCAGCGCGACGGCGGGGAGCACCGCGTGCGAGAGCACGTCCGAGATCGCGGCCGGGTCGCCGGTCTGGATCGCGTCGATCAGATAGATGCCGGTCTTGTTCTCGAGGAACTGGAGCGAGAGCTCGGTGCTCGTCGAGGCGCGCCCGGCGACGGGGAACCACTTCAGCCAGACGGAGAACACCAGCTTCAGCAGCAGGCCCGCGAAGAACACCGGGGTCGCGTAGCAGAGGATCGCGAAGATGCGCAGCACCGCGTCGGGCGTGCGGTCGCGGTGGTAGGCGGCGAGCATCCCGAGCGGGATGCCGACCAGGAACGCCACGATCAGGGCGTAGAAGGCGAGCTCGACCGTCGCAGCGCCGTAGGTGAGGAGCACCTCGGTGACGGGGCGGTTGTCGCTCAGGGTGGTGCCGAAGTCGCCGGTCAGCAGCTTGCCGAGGTACTCGAGGTACTGCACGATCAGCGGCCGGTCGTAGCCGGCGGCGGCTACGCGCTCGGCGAGCTGGTCCGCGGTCAGGCGGCCGCCGAGGGCCGCCGTGATCGGGTCGCCCGTGGAGCGCATGAGGAGGAACACCAGCGTCACGAGGATGAAGACGGTGGGGATGATGAGCAGGAAGCGGACGAGCAGGTAGCGCCCGAGTCCGCCCCCGGAGCCGCGCGGTCGCCGGGTGGGCGCCGTCGCCGCAGCCGTCGTGGCTGTCGTCACGTGATGCCTTTCGTGGAGAACGGCCGGCGCCTCCTGTCGGGGAGGCGCCGGCCGCGAGGGGGGTGGATCAGCCCTTGCTGAGTGCCGCGTAGCGGAACTTGAACGAGGCGTCGAGGGTGTCCTCGGCTCCGCTCACGGTGCTGCCGACGACCGCGACCTGCGAGCCCTGCAGGTAGGGGACGGTCGAGAGCTGCGCCGCGACCTTCTCCTGGATCTGCTCGATCAGCGCGGTGCGCGCGTCGGCGTCGGTGGTCGAGACCTGCTGCGCGATCAGGCTCTGCACCTCGGCGTCGTCGAAGTGGTTGGCGAGGAAGTTCTCCTTGATGAAGAACGGCGAGAGGTAGTTGTCGGCGTCGGAGTAGTCGGGGAACCAGCCGAGCTGGTACGCCGGGTAGACGTCGCTCGAGCGGTCCTTCGAGTACTGCACCCACTCCGTGGTCTGCAGGTTCACGGTGAAGAGGCCGGTCGACTCCAGCTGGTCCTTGATCAGCGCGTACTCGTCGCCCGAGGACGGACCGTAGTGGTCGTTCGAGTACTGCAGGTTCAGGGTGACCGGAGCGGTGACGCCGGCGGCCTCGAGGGTCGCCTTCGCCTTGTCGGCGTCGGGCGCGCCGTTGCCGTCGCCGTAGAGCGACTTGAGCGGCTCGACCGCGCCGGTCAGGCCGGCGGGGACGTAGGAGTAGAGGGGGGTGTAGGTTCCCTTGTAGACCTGGTCGGCGATCTCGTCGCGGTCGATCAGGTCGGCGACGGCCTGGCGCACGGCGAGGGCCTTGGCGCTGTCGGCCTCACCGGTCGTCGCGCCGAAGGGCTGGGTGTCGAAGTTGAAGACGATGTAGCGGATCTCGCCGCCGGGGCCGTCCACGACCTTGACCGTGTCGTTGCCGCGGAGGTCGTCGATGTCCGTCGCCGAGAGGCTGCGGAACGCGACGTCGATGTTCCCCTCCTGGATGTCCAGCTTGAGGTTGGACGAGTCCGCGTAGTACTTGACGTTGACGGTGTCCGTCTTCGCCTCGCCGAGAACGCCCTGGTAGTCCGGGTACGCCTTGTACTGGATGAGGTTGTTCACGTCGTAGTTCGCGATCGTGTACTGGCCGGCGAAGGCGTCGCCCGAGACGATGTCGGCGTCCGCGGTCAGCTCGTCGGCCGAGAAGACCTCCTCGTCCACGATCGGGCCGGCGGGGCTCGAGAGGATCTGGGGGAAGGTCTGGTCGTTCTCGGACTTCAGCGTGAAGACCACGGTCGTGTCGTCCGGAGCCGCGACGCTGTCGAGGTTCGCCAGGAGCGAGGACGGGCCGTTCTCAGCCGCGATGCCGACCTGGCGGTCGAAGGAGAACTTCACGTCGGAGGAGGTGAGGTCGTGGCCGTTGGCCCACTTCAGTCCCTCCTTCAGCTTCACGGTGTACTCCGTGGGAGCGGTGAACTCCGCCGACTCGGCGATGTCGGGCTCGACGTCCGGGCTGCCGTAGGGGGTGTTCATCAGGAACGGGAACACCTGGTTCATCACGGCGAACGAGCCGTTGTCGTAGGAGCCCGCGGGGTCGAGCGTCGTGATCTTGTCGGTGGTGCCGATGGTCAGGGCCCCTCCGGCGCTGCCGCCGGACGAGTCGTTCCCGCCGGCGGCGCAGCCCGTCAGCACGAGCGCGACCGCGGCGAAGCCTGCGGCGGCGGCCAGTGCACGGGTGCCGCGAGTGGATGCGGAATTCATCTCCGTCTGCCTCTTCCTGTCAAGGATGGGATGCGGGCGCTCCGGGCGCGCGGACTCTCGGCGCACAGATCTCCTGTGGGCTGTGGCGTCACGACACTGGACGCCCGCATTGCTGTTCCTCATAGGTAACACAGTTGGAAGCGCTCTCCGAACCGGCACGGGCGTGCGGCCGATTTCTTCACACGACCGCAACACGCTCACTCCGTGCGCAGCGCCCGCTTCTCGCGCTCGAGCTCGACCAGGCGCACCTGCACCGCGCGCGCCATCACCGGATCGGCGGACGCGCGCTGGAGCGCCCCGCGCAGCTCGGCGATCTCGCGGAGCAGGTCGCGCTCGATGAGCGAGATCGCCACGTCGCGGGAGTAGCGGGCGAGCCCCTCCTCGTCGGCAGCCGGGATCGGCGCCACCGCGAGCTGGCGCACCAGCGAGGCGAAGGGGCCGGGGACGTCGTCGGCGACGTGCTCGACCCAGTCGCGGTCCTCCGCCCGCTCGAGGTTCGCGACCACGGCGTCGCGGACCACGCGGAGGGTCTCGTTGGTGACCGCCGCGTGCGCCGCCCGGGCCAGGAGCTCCGGACCCATCGCCTGCGGAAGCTGGAGCATCGCCATCAGCGCCTCGCGCTCGATGCGCGTGACGACGTCGACGGGGAGGTCGGCGATGCGCGCGCCGAGGGGCGCCTCGGCCGCGGGTGATTCGCCGCCGCCCCGCCCGCCCTGCTGGTCGCGGCCCTCGGGTCCGGAGGAGCGGGGCCGGGATCCGGCGGAGCGCACGGCGGAGTTGACCTCGGCCATGTCCAGGCCGAGCATCCGGGCGAGCTCGCGGGAGTAGCCGGGCCGCAGCGCCGGGTCGCGGATCTCGGCGACGACCGGGGCGGCCGCGCGCAGGGCCGCGATCCGGCCCTCGACCGTCTCGAGGTCGTAGCGGTCCAGCAGCTGCCGGATCACGAACTCGAACATCGGCTTCTTGTCGTCGATGAGGCGGCGGACGGCGTCGTCTCCGCGGTTCAGGCGGAGGTCGCAGGGGTCCAGGCCCTCGGGCGCGACGGCGACGAAGGTCTGCGCGGCGAAGCGGTGCTCCTCCTGGAACGCGCGCATCGCCGCCTTCTGGCCCGCCGCGTCGGGGTCGAAGGTGAAGACGACCTCGCCGACGCCGCTGTCGTCGCCCAGCACCCGGCGCAGCACCTTGATGTGGTCGACGCCGAAGGAGGTGCCGCAGGTGGCGACCGCGGTGGTGACGCCGGCGAGGTGGCAGGCCATGACGTCCGTGTAGCCCTCGACGACGACGACCCGGTGCCCGCGGGAGATGTCCCGCTTGGCGAGGTCGAGCCCGTAGAGCACCTGGGACTTGTGGTAGACGGGCGTCTCGGGGGTGTTGAGGTACTTGGGGCCCTTGTCCTCCTCGAGGAGGCGGCGGGCGCCGAAGCCGACGGTCTGGCCGGTCACGTCGCGGATCGGCCAGACGAGGCGGCCGCGGAAGCGGTCGTAGACGCCGCCGCGGTTGTTGCTGCTGACCAGGCCGGCCGTGGTCAGCTCCTCCTCCGAGAAGCCGCGGCGCTTGAGCGCGGTCGTGAGCCCGTCCCAGCCGTCGGGTGCGAAGCCGACGCCGAAGCGGTCGGCGGCGGCGCGGTCGAAGCCCCGCTCGCCGAGGAAGCGCCGACCGACGTCGGCGCCCGGGGTCGCGAGCTGCTCGCGGAAGTACTCCTCCGCGGCGTCGTTCGCGGCGAGGAGGCGCGCTCGCCCGCCGGTCTCGGGCGCGCGGCCGTCGCCGTCCTCGTACTGCAGCGGGAAGCCGATCCGCCCGGCGAGGCGCTCGACGGTCTCGCTGAACGAGCTGTGGTCCATCTTCATGATGAAGCTGTAGACGTCGCCCGACTCCTGGCAGCCGAAGCAGTGGTAGAAGCCGGCCTGCGGGCGGACGTGGAAGCTCGGGCTGCGCTCGTCGTGGAAGGGGCAGAGGCCCTTCAGTGAGCCGATGCCGGCCGACTTCAGCGTGACGTACTCGCCGATCACGTCGCCGATGTTCACCCGCGCCTTGACCTCCTCGACATCTGACTGTCGGATCCGAGGCATGGGGTCCATCGTATCGGCCGCCGGGGCCGCCGAGCCGGGGTGGGGAGAACTGCACCAGGGCGGCGCGGATCACCCCGAGACCTGTGATCCACCCGCACCCCGAGATCAGGGTCATCCCTGATCCGCACCGGCCCGCCGTCTCCGAGAATCGACCCATGCCCCCTGCCGCCTCCAGCCCGCCTCTCCTGCGTGCTCTGCTCGTCGCCCTGCTCGGCGGTCTCGTCCTGGGCGGGCTCACCAGCCTGCTGCAGGGCTCCCTCCCGCCGTCGGTGAGCTCGTTCGCCAACTCCTCCGGCGGCTGGTCCATGCTCGTGTTCGCGCTCGTGCGCCTCGGCGGCGCCCGACCGGCGGCGGCGGCCGCGCTCGGCCTGCTGAGCTTCTGGGCACTGCTCGAGGGCTACGACCTGGTGACCGCGGCGCGCGGCTTCGGCTACTCGCCACCCTTCACGGACGTCTTCTGGCTGCTCGCCGTCCCTGCCGGGCCGCTCCTGGGGGCCGCCGCCGCACTCACCCTCCACGGCTCGAGGACCTGGCGCGTTCTGGCTGTCGCGCCGCTCTCGGGCGTGCTGATCGGCGAGGGCGTCTGGGCGCTGAGCGCGGTCGCCGACACCACGAGTCCGGTGTACTGGTGGCTCCAGATCGTCCTGGGCGCGGGCTTCCTCGTCCTGGCCGTCGTGCGGAGGAGGCCGCGGGCACTCGTCTCGCTCGCGGCGCTCGGCGTCACCGCGGCGGCCGCCGTCGCCTTCTCCGTCGTCTACTCCGCGCTGTGAACCGTTCGAGAGGGTCGTCGCGGACCCTCCGCGCACTCGCGGGTTCCGCCCTCCTCCTGGCCCTCGCAGGGTGCACCACCACGGCGGACACCCCGGTCGCGCCGCCGTCGTCCGCCTCCGTGCCGTCGTCGACATCCTCCGCCATCCCTCCTCCGATCGACGTCTCCGCCGAGCTGGCCGCGCTCGAGAACGAGTTCGACGCCCGGATCGGCGTCAGCGCCGTCGACACCGGCTCGGGTCGCCGGGTCGATCACCGGGCCGACGAGCGCTTCGGCTTCGCCTCGAGCCTCAAAGCCCTCGCCGCGGCGGAGTTCCTGCGCACCGTCCCCGCCGCCGAGCGGGACGAGGTGGTCACCTGGACCGTCGCCGACGTCGAGGCGGCGGGCTACTCCCCCGTCACGGAGGAGAGCACCGCCACCGGCCTGCCGCTGTCGCAGCTCGCCGAGGCGGCCGTCCGCCGGAGCGACAGCACAGCTCTGAACCTCGTGCTCCGGCGCCTCGGCGGACCCTCCGCCCTCGACCGAGGACTGGAGGCTCTCGGCGACACCACCACCGAGGTGGTGAACGAGGAGCCCGCGCTGAACACGATCGAGCCCGGCAGCACCGAGGACACCACCACCCCGGCCGCGTTCACGGCCGACCTCGCCGCTGTCGCCACGGGTGACGTGCTGTCCGCGGAGGACCGGGCACTCCTGCTCGACTGGATGAGCGGCAACGCGACCGGCGACACTCTCGTCCGGTCGGGCGCTCCGGCCGGCTGGAGCGTCGCGGACAAGTCCGGGGGCGCCGGGGGGATCCGCAACGACGTCGCCGTGGTGACGCCTCCCGGGCGGGACGCGGTCGTGCTGTCGATCCTCTCGGCGCGCAACGACCCCGAGGCGGACTACGACGACGCGCTGGTCGCCCGCGCCGCGGCCGTCGTGCTGGGAGCCCTGCGGTAGCGGCCCCCCGGCGTCAGCAGTGCCGGTTCACGTAGCCCGCTGCGCCACGGGGGACGACGTCGCGGTCGCGGAGGGTGACCGAGATGCTCCGGCCCTGCGCGGCGCAGGCCTCGGAGTAGGCGGACCGGCCGTTGTCGGTGTACTCGATCTCGTAGACCTGGCGCCCGTAGACGTCCGTGTACGCCGCGCACTCGTCGTAGACCTGGCACTCCTCGACGACGGCGAAGTCGAAGCCGACCGTCCTCTTCCCGGCAGCGGCGAGATCGGCTCCGTTCTTCTGGCCGATCGCCAGGCCGGAGCGGTGAGCGCGCGCCGTCAGGAGGGTGGCGAACGCCAGCGCCTGCGACTTCGTCAGCCTCCCGCCCGAGCGGGTGTAGCTGTCCAGATTATCGGCCTCGACGGCGTCGAAGCCGTCCTCGGCGCAGCCGTCGATCCAGGCGCCGACGATCGCGAGCAGAGCGGTCCGCTTCGCGGCGGTCGAGACGTCGAAGAGGTACTCGTCCGGCCAGCCCGGATCGGCGAGGGCCTTCCCGTCCGCTCGCCTCACCAGGAGCTCGGGGTGCCGCTTCGCGAAGGCGGCGGTCTCGCCGGGCTGGGTCTGGAAGGCGTTCACGTAGCAGATGCTGTAGCGGCCGGCGGCGGGCGCGTCCGTGCGGTCGCGGTCGACGATGGTGACGCTCGACGCCGGAGCGTAGGCGCCTCCCAGCTGGTAGTCGAGGACGCCGTTCGCGGGAGGGAGCAGCGGTGCCGCCGAGGCCGCGGCGGGCTGGATCAGCAGCAGCCCCGCGACGACCAGGGCGAGGAGGCCGAGACGGGGCCGACGCGGCCTCATCCGGGAGCTCCCGGCGTGCGCCCTGCGGCTCGCACGCCCGTGGCCGCCGGCAGCGCGCCGAGTGCGAGCTCGCCGATGACCGCGATGCGGTCCGCCGGTGCTCCGTCGCGGGCCTGCGTCGACATCCCGCTGAGCACGGCGACGACGAAGGCGGCGACGGATCCGGCGTCCGTCTCCGGCGGCACGTCGCCCTCCTCGATCCCGCGCTCGACTCGTGCGGCGACGAGCGCCTCCATCTCGCGGCGACGGGCCTCGAGCCGCGGCTCGCTCAGCACGAAGCAGCCGGCAGGAGTGCCGGGCGCGGAGTACCCCTCCGCACTGACGCGGACGACGGCGGCGACGGCGTCGCGCGCCGTCGGCCGGTGCGAGTACAGCATCGGCTTGCTCATCCCCGACCGTGCCGCGATGCGGTCGACCCGCGCTCCCGCCAGCCCGTGCGCCGCGAACTCCTCCGTCGCCGCCTCGAGGATCCGCTGCCGTGTCCGCTCCGCTCCCACGCCCTCACCGTACCCGCCGCCCCGCGCCCCTCCGCGCCTCGCGGTGCGGTGCCCTCCCCGCCCTCCGAGCCGACCGGCCGACCCGCACACCAGCACATCGCCTCAGACGACGCACCCGGCTCCCTGGAACCCACCACCCCGACAAGCCGACCGCGGTGACGCCTGGCGGTGACGGGCGTGCCCCCGGCACCGCCGAACGGCCGATCCGCGTGCCAGCGGATCGCCCTAGGCGGACGCACCCCGCATTACGAAACGCACCACCCCGACAAGCCGACCGCGGTGACGCCTGGCGGTGACCGGCGTGCACCGGCACCGCCGAACGGCCGATCCGCGTGCCAGCGGATCGCCCTAGGCGGACGCACCCCGCTCCCTGGAACGCACCACCCCGCGAAGCCGACCGCGCCACGCCGGGCAGGGACCGGCGTGGAATCGAGCACCGCCGACCGCGCCGAGCCGGGCAGAGACCGGCGTGCCACCGGCACCGCCGAACGGCCGATCCGCGTACCAGCGGATCGCCCTAGGCGGACGCACCCCGCTCCACGAACCGCACCACGTCGCCAAGCCGACCGCGCCACGCCGGGCGAGGACCGGCGTGGGATCGAGCACAGCCGAACGGCCGATCCGCGTAACAGCGGATCGCCCTAGGCGGACGCACCCCGCTCCCTGGAACGCACCACCTCGGCAAGCCGACCGCGGTGACGCCGGGCAGGGACCGGCGGCACAGCTGAGCCGGGCGCCGCCCGGCTCAGCGCATCAGCACAGCCTCTCGAACCAGGCGAGGGCGCTCTGGTCGGTGAGGTTGGCGACCTGGTCGACGACGACGCGGCGGCGGGCGTCGTCGTCGGGGGCGGCGTGCCAGTCCTCGGCGAAGCCGGGCTCGAGGGTTCCCGGGCCGCGGTCGAGGAGGGTGTCGGCGAGGCGGGTGAGGACTTCGCGCTGCTGGGCGTAGATGGGCTGGCGGGTGTTCCGCGACATCACGAACGTCGCGACGATCCCCTTGAGCACGGCGATCTCGGCCTGCTGCTCGCGGGGGACGACGACGTGGCCGCCGAAGCGGACGAGGTCGGGGTGCTGGTACGCCTCGCGGGTGGCGTCGGTGGCGGCGGCGGCGAAGCGGCCGATGAGCTGGCTGGTGAGGTTCTTGAGCCGGGCCTGGTCGCGGCGGGAGCCGTCCCAGGAGGAGACCCACACGTCGAGCGAGTCGAGACGGTCGAAGGCGGCGACGAGCTCGTCGTGTCCGACCTCCCCGCCGACCCAGGAGTGCATCGACTGCACGAGGTCCTCGTGGTCGGCGCGGGAGCCGAGTGCTTCGACGTCGATGTAGCCGGAGACCACCGCGTCCTCGAAGTCGTGCACGGAGTAGGCGATGTCGTCCGAGAGGTCCATCACCTCGGCCTCGATGCAGCGCACCCCCTCGGGGGCGCCCTCGCGCATCCAGGCGAACGCGGGGGCGTCGTCGGCGTAGAAGCCGAACTTGGCGCGCCCCGACGGGTCGGCGACCGAGCGCGTGTCGGGCCAGGGGTACTTGCAGCTCGCGTCGATGCTGGCGCGGGTGAGGTTCAGCCCGTAGGGGCGGGCGTCGTCGCCGAACACCTTCGGCTCGAGCCGCGTGAGCAGCCGGAAGGTCTGCGCGTTGCCCTCGAAGCCGCCGATCCCCTCGGCCCAGGTGTTGAGCGCGCGCTCGCCGTTGTGCCCGAACGGCGGATGCCCGATGTCGTGCGCGAGGCAGGCCGTGTCGACGACGTCGGGGTCGAGGTCGAGGCTCGTGGCGAGCTCCCGGCCGATCTGCGCCACCTCGAGCGAGTGGGTCAGGCGGTTGCGCGCGAAGTCGACGCCCGCCGTGGGGCTGAGCACCTGGGTCTTCGCGGCCAGGCGGCGGAGCGCGCTGGAGTGGAAGAGCCGGGCGCGGTCGCGGGCGAAGTCGGAGCGGCGGGTCGAGTGGTCCTCCGGCAGGAATCGCTCGGTGTCGACGAGCGAGTACCCCCAGAGCGCGCGGTCATCCACCGCTGTTGTGGATCTCGGCGGCCGAGACCGCGTCGCGCTGCCCGGCGTCGAGCTCGCGGGACTCGAGCCAGCGGTCCGGGAGGGAGGGGACCTTGGGCGAGCCGGCGCGGCCCCGCTGCCCCTCGGCCGCCTCGCCCGGATAGGGCTGCGTCCAGTCGAGCGTCGCCAGGAGCTCGTCGAGCTGCGCGAGCGACTCGACGGTGGCCAGGCGAGCGCGGAGGTCGCCGCCGACGGCGTAGCCCTTGAAGTACCAGGCGACGTGCTTGCGGATGTCGCGGCAGCCGCGCTCCTCGCTCTCGAAGAAGTCGACGAGCAGCTCCGCGTGGCGGCGGAACGCCTCGGCGACCTGTCCGAGCGAAGGGCGGAACCGCTCGTCGGAGCCGGCGAACGCGGCGGCGAGGTCGCCGAAGAGCCAGGGGCGCCCGAGGCAGCCGCGACCGACGACGACTCCGTCGCAGCCCGTCTCGGCCATCATCCGCAGCGCGTCCTCGGCCGACCAGATGTCGCCGTTGCCCAGCACGGGCACGCTCGTGACCGTCTCCTTGAGCATGGCGATCGCCGACCAGTCGGCGTGCCCGCTGTAGAACTCGGAGGCGGTGCGCGCGTGCAGCGCGATCGACGCGACCCCGGCGCCCTCGGCGGCACGGGCGGCCTCGAGGTAGGTGAGGTGGTCCGGGTCGATGCCCTTGCGCATCTTGACGGTGAGCGGGACGTCGCCGGCGGCCTTCACGGCGCCCTCGACGATCTGCCGGAACAGCGGGAGCTTCCACGGCAGGGCCGCTCCCCCGCCCTTCCGGGTGACCTTGGGCACGGGGCAGCCGAAGTTGAGGTCGATGTGGTCGGCCCGGTCCTCGGCGACGAGCATGGTGACCGCCTCGGCTACCGTGACCGGGTCCACTCCGTAGAGCTGGATCGAGCGCACCGACTCGCTGGGGTGGTGGCGGATGAGGCGCATCGACTCCGGCGTGCGCTCGACGAGCGCGCGGGAGGTGATCATCTCGCTCACGTAGAGGCCGTTGCCGAACTCGCGGCAGAGGCGGCGGAACGCCGTGTTGGTGATGCCCGCCATGGGGGCGAGCACCACCGGCGCGTCGAGTTCGAGGGGGCCGATCCGGAGCGCCGGCGCGGTGCGCGCGGGCGGGGCGGCCGTGAGAGTGGAGGACATCGGTATCGATTCTCCCAGATCCTGTGTTGGGGAAGGCGGAGTGACGAGCAGAGAGGTGGAGAGATGAACGGGAGCACACCTGTGGAGGACGGTTCGCAGCGGCTGGAGGCGGACGCGTCCGCCCGCGGCCTGGCGGTCGAGATCGTGGAGAGGCCCGCTGCCGGCAGCCTGCACGAGGCGGCCGCGCTGCTCGGCATCGAGCCCGGCGACATCGTGAAGTCGCTCGTGGTGAAGCGCCACGACGGCGGCTACCTGTTCGCCCTGGTCCCCGGCGGGCGGCAGATCGCGTGGCCGAAGCTGCGCGCGGTGGTCGGAGTGAACAAGCTCCGCCTCCCGGACGAGACGGCCGCCCTCGAGGCGACCGGCTACCGGCGCGGCACCATCACCCCGATCGGCTCCACGACGGCCTGGCCGGTCTACGCCGACGAGCGGATCCTCGGCCGCCGCGTGGCGATGGGAGCCGGCGCCGACGGGCGCAGCGCCTTCGTCGACGCGGACGCCCTCGTGGCCGCCTACGGCGCGACCGTCGCCGACATCACCGTGGAGGAGCCTCCGCGCTGATCGGCGGCACCTCGGCCTGCGCTTCCGCGGCCTGCGGCACGGCGCAGACGCCGTCCTCGCACAGCGGCCCGCCGGAGTCGCCGAGCATCTCGAACGGCCCGCTCACGCGACGGCCGCCCGCTGCTCCAGCACGTGCTCGAGGACCTCGGTGAACGCCGCCGGCTCCTGGGCGCCGGAGACGCCGAAGCGCCCGTCGAGGACGAAGAACGGCACCCCCGAGATCCCGTACTCGCGGGCCTGGGCGATGTCGGACTGCACCCGCCCGAGGTAGCGCCGGTCCTCGAGAGCGCGGCGCGTCTCCGCCGGGTCGAGCCCGACCTCGCCGGCGAGCGAGGCGAGCACCTCCGGATCGGCCAGGTCGCGGCCCTCGACGAAGTACGCGCTCAGGAGACGCTCGACGAGCTCGAGCTGCAGTCCGTTCTCCTTGGCGTGGTGGAGCGCCTGGTGGGCGGTGACCGTCTTGACGTGGCGCACCGACTCGAAGTGGTAGTCGAGGCCGACGCCCGCCGCGACCGCCGTGACGGAGTCGAGCATCTGCTGCGCCTGCGCCTCCGGGATGCCCTTGTGCTCGGCGAGGAACGCCGCCTCTCCCCCGCGGTAGTCCTCCGGCGTGTCCGGCGAGAGCTCGAAGCTGCGGTACTCCACGACGACCTCCGGAGCCTCGGGGTGCGCGGCTCGGAAGGCCTCGAGCCCGCGCTCGAACCGGCGCTTCCCGATGTAGCACCAGGGGCAGGCGATGTCGGACCAGACGTCGACGGACAGGGGGCTCGGCTCAGCACTCACCCCCAGGACAACGGAGGGGGCGCCCCGCTATTCCCGCAGCACGCGGACGAGCTCGTCCACGTCGGACTCGTCGTTCCAGAGGTGGAAGGCGATGCGGAGCCGGCCGCCGCGGCCCGAGACGCGCAGACCCGCGGCCTGCAGCAGCTCCAGGTCCGCTCCCCCCTCGTCCGGCCAGGACACGAGCGCCCGGTGCTGAGGCTCCCGGTCAAGCCGCTCGCACAGCAGGTCGCCGAGGCCGGAGGCGTGCGCCCAGACCGCGTCGAGGTCGAGCGAGCGGAACAGAGCGAGCGACGCCTCGGCGCCGGCGAACGCCTGCCAGGCCGGCGAGACGTCGAAGCGGCGGGCGTTCTCGGCCAGGTGCATGGCCGGTCCGTAGCAGGACGACCACACGTCCTCCCCCGAGTACCAGCCCGCCTGCACGGGGACGAGCTCGGCCGCGTAGGCGGGCGAGACGGTGAGGAACGCCACTCCGCGCGGCGAGCACAGCCATTTGTAGGCGTGGGTGAGGGTCGCGTCGAAGCGGGAGGCGTCGACCGGCAGGACGCCGGCCGCCTGCGTCAGGTCGCACGCGGTCCGCACTCGGTGGCGCGCGGCCGCCTCGAGGACGGAGTCGAGATCGGCGAGCGCTCCGCTGCTGGACTGCACGGCGGAGAAGACGACGAGGTCGTCCTCGTCCTCGACGGAGTCGGACAGCGCCTCGAGCGCGACGGAGCGCACGGTCACTCCGCGGTGCGCCTGGGCGAGGAAGGGGAACACGATGGAGGAGAAGTCGCCGTCCACGCAGAGCACGCGGGCCCCGTCGGGCAGCGAGGCGGCGAGCACGGCGGCCATGGCGGAGGTCTGCGAGCCGATCGCGACACGGTCGACCGGGACGCCGGCGATCGCGGCGAACGAGGCACGCGCGCGCTCGGCGACAGCGCCGTAGGCGGCGGCCGTGCTCTCCCCGGACGACCAGCCGTCGAGGTCCGCCCGCAGCGCCTCGACGGTCTGCCGCGGCGGCAGGCCGAGGGTGCAGGCGTTGTGGTAGCCGCGGGCACCGGCGAAGCGCGCGCGCAGGTCGGCGGAGTTCGGCAGTGCGGTGCTCACCTCTCGAGGATGACGCTCCGGAGCCGGATCGCCAAGACCGGGGAGCGACCGGGCGCGCCGGCGGCGGGCCCGGTCAGCGGGCGGCGAGGGCGTGCGCCTGCTCGAGCACGGCGACGACCTCGCGGGCCTCGCGGACGTCGACCGGCGAGGGAGCGCCGTCCTGGAGGGACAGCGCGACCTGCTCGAGGAACGCGGCGTATCGTCCCCGCTCACTCGGCACGGGGTGTGCGCCGGAGTCGTCGACGAGGACGCCCCATCCCTCCGGCGCGACCTCGCCGAAGCCGTCGTCGTCCGGTCGGGCGCCGCCGGTGCGGAGCGCGGTCTCCTGCGGATCGAGACCGTCGACGCTGAAGGCGGCGCGGGTGCCGAGCACGCGGAAGCGGGGGCCGGTCGCCCGGGCGACGCGGCTCATGGTGAGGTGGGAGCGGACGCCGCTGTGATGCAGGAGCGAGACGAACGCGTCGTCCTCGCTCGCGGAGCCCTCGTGGACGGTCCGGGTCTCGGCCGCCGTGACGACCGCCGGGCCGAACAGCAGCAGCGCCTGGTCGACCAGGTGGCTGCCGAGATCGAAGAGGATCCCGCCACCCTCGGCCGGACCCGTCTCGCTCTGCCACCGGCCCGTCTTCGGCGCGCTCCAGCGCTCGAAGGTCGACTCGAAGCGGAGGACCTCGCCGAGGACCCCTTCGCCCAGGAGGCGGCGGAGGGTGAGCAGATCGGCGTCCCAGCGCCGGTTCTGGAAGACGAAGACGGGCGCACCGCTCCGCTCGGAGGCGGCGATGATCGCGTCCGCGTCGGCCGCGCTCGGTGCGAAGGGCTTGTCGATCACGACGGCGACTCCGGCCTCGAGCACTCGGACGGCCTGCTCCCGGTGCACCGACGGCGGCGAGGCGAGCACGACCAGCTCCGGCCGCTCGGCGAGCACCGCGTCGAGGTCGGGCACGATCCGGGCCTCGGGATGCGCGGCGGAGGCCGCGGCCCTCCGACCGGCGTCGCGGGTGGAGACGGCGACGACCTCGAAAGCGGGATCCGCCGCGAGGAACGGACCGTGGAAGACGCTGCCCGCGAGCCCGAAGCCGACGATTCCGACCCGGATCACGAGGAGGCCCCCGGCACGTCGACCGCGCCGCCGAAGCGGCGGGAGCGGCCGGAGTAGTGCTCGATCGCGTCCCAGAGGTCGGTCCGCGTGAAGTCCGGCCAGAGCCGGTCGAGGAACACCATCTCGGCGTAGGCGCTCTGCCAGAGCAGGAAGTTGCTGGTGCGCTGCTCGCCGGAGGAGCGCACGAAGAGGTCGACGTCCGGCATCTCGGGCACGTAGAGCGCCTTGGCGATCGTCTTCTCGGAGATGCCGGAGGGCTTGAGCCGCCCCGCCTGGACCTCGGCGGCGAGCCGCTGCACCGCGTCGGCGATCTCGGTGCGCCCGCCGTAGTTGACGCACATGGTGAGCGTCAGCACGTCGTTGTCCGCGGTCATCCGCTCGGCGAACTGCAGCTCGTTGATCACCGACGCCCACAGGCGCGGCTTCCGGCCGGCCCAGCGGATGCGCACGCCCCACTCGTTGAGCTGATCGCGGCGGCGGTGCAGCACATCGCGGTTGAAGCCCATCAGGAAGCGCACCTCCTCGGGCGAGCGCTTCCAGTTCTCGGTCGAGAACGCGTAGACGCTGAGGTGCTTCACGCCGATCTGGATCGCTCCGGCCACGACGTCCAGCAGCGCCGTCTCGCCGCGCTTGTGCCCCTCGATCCGAGTCAGGCCGCGGGAGTTCGCCCAGCGGCCGTTCCCGTCCATCACGATGGCGACGTGCCCCGGAACGGCCTTCCGCGGGATCGCGGGCGGGTGGATCCCGGTCCAGTCGAGGGGGCGGTACGGCTCGGCGTCCTTGTGGGTGAAGGGCTTCATCGGGTGACGTGCTCCAGGGATCTCAGACCGCGTTCGAGGTGGAACTGCGTGTAGGCGGCGACCACTCCGCTCGCCCGCGACCGCGTGGTCGGCTCGGTGGTCTCGGCGTGGGCCCAGTCTCCCGTGAGCAGTGCGCCCAGCAGGACCACGACCTCCGGAGCGACCCGCGGTGCGCCGGGCGGCGTGCAGTCGGCGCAGACGACGCCTCCGAGCTGCACCACGATCGCGCCGTGGGGCCCGGGAGCGCCGCAGCGCGCGCAGTCCTCGAAGCTGGGCGCCCAGCCCGCGATCGAGAGCGCCCGCAGGAGGTAGGAGTCGAGCGTCAGCACCGGCTCGTGCTCGTGCTTCGAGAGCGAGCGCAGGGCCCCGACGAGCAGCAGGTACTGCTGCAGGGAGGCGTCCGCGTCAGTGAGGCGGTCCGCCGTCTCGACCATCGCGCTCGCCGCCGTGTAGCTGTCGTAGTCGGCGGCGATCAGCGCACCGTAGGCGCCGAGCGACTCGGCCTGCGTGACGATGTCGAGGCTCCGGCCTTCGTAGAGCTGGAGGTCGGCGACCATGAACGGCTCGAGCCGCGAGCCGAACTTGGAGCCGGTCTTGCGCACGCCCTTCGCCACCGCGCGGATCTTGCCGTGGCTGCGCGAGAGCAGCGTCACGATGCGGTCGGCCTCGCCCAGCTTGTGCGTGCGGAGCACCACGGCTTCGTCGCGATAGGTGGGCATCCTCCGATTATCCCCCGACCTCCGACACCCGGCTGGCAGCCCGGCCGGAGCAGGGCCCGCGCCGTGGAACGATGTCCGGGTGGCAGCCTCCCTCTTCGAGATCCCGGCCTGGGCCGACCTGCTCGCGATCGCCATCGGCTGCCTCCAGGGCGCGATGTTCGCGGGCGAGTTCCGCGACCGCCGGATCGACCTGCTCGGCGTCACGATCATCGGCACGGCCACCGGCCTCGGCGGCGGCGTGCTCCGCGATCTGCTGCTCCAGACGCCCCTGGTGGCCCTGCACACCGACGCGTACCTGATCGTCGCGGTGACCGCCTCCCTGCTCGGGATGCTGCTCCAGCACCTGCTGAACCGGGTCGACGGGACGATCACCGCCCTCGACGCGCTGACCCTCGGACTCTTCGGCGCGATCGGCACCACGAAGGCCCTGTCGCTCGGCGTGCCGGAGGTGCCGGCCGTGTTCGTCGGCACTGTCTCGGCCGTCGGCGGATCCGTCGTCCGCGACATCCTGCTGAACCGGCCGATCGCGCTGATGCACGTCGGCTCGCTCTACGCGGTCGCCGCCTCGGTGGGCACGGGCGTCCTGGTCCTCGCGCTGCGCTTCGGAGTGACGATCGACTTCGCCGCGCCGCTCGCGGTGGGCGTGACCACGGTCATCCGCCTGCTCGCGGTCCGCTACGGCTGGAGCCTGCCCGAGCAGCGCGCGCTCAACGGGGTGCCGCGCCTGCGCTGGCGCCGCCGGACCTAGCGGCGGCCGACCCGGACGCAGGGAGCGGAGTCCCGCGCGGTCCGCGCACGGGAACGCCGGGGGAGCCGCGACGCATCACGGCTCCCCCGGCGGGGATCGGGTGCGATCAGGCGGAGGCGCCGGCCAGCTCGCGGACCGGGACCTCCTCGCGCAGGGCGCGGTTGACGGCAGAGACGATGGCCTTGAGGGAGGCGGTCGAGATGTCGGCGTCCACGCCCACGCCCCACAGGGTGCGGCCGTTCACCGTGCACTCGACGTACGAGGCGGCCAGCGCGTCGCCGCCGGCGCTGAGCGCGTGCTCGACGTAGTCGAGGACCCGGACCTCGACGCCCTGCTGCTCCAGCACGGCCTCGAAGGCGTTGATCGGGCCGTTGCCCCGCGAGCTGGCCGAGACGCGCTCGTCGCCCACCCGGAGGACCGCGTCCAGCGCGATGCTGCCGCCCAGATCGCTCGACGTGTTCGTGCGCAGCAGCTCGAAGCGGCCCCACTTCTCGTCGGCGCGCTCGGCGGGCGCGGGCAGGTACTCGTCCTGGAACACCGTCCAGATCTGCTCGCTCGTGACCTCGCCGCCCTCGGCGTCGGTCTTGGCCTGCACGACGCCCGAGAACTCGATCTGCAGCCGGCGCGGCAGGTCGAGCGCGTGGTCCGTCTTCAGCAGGTACGCGACTCCGCCCTTGCCGGACTGCGAGTTGACGCGGATGACCGCCTCGTAGGAGCGGCCCAGGTCCTTCGGGTCCACCGGCAGGTAGGGCACGGCCCAGGTGAGCTCGTCGACGCTGCGGCCGGTCCGCTCGGCCTCGGCCTGCATCGCCTCGAAGCCCTTCTTGATGGCGTCCTGGTGCGAGCCGCTGAAGGCGGTGAAGACCAGGTCGCCCGCCCAGGGGCTGCGCTCGGGCACGGGCAGCTGGTTGCAGTACTCGGCGGTGCGCTTGATGCCGTCCATGTCGCTGAAGTCGATCTGCGGGTCGATCCCCTGGGTGAAGAGGTTCACGCCCAACGCGACCAGATCGACGTTGCCGGTGCGCTCGCCGTTGCCGAAGAGGCAGCCCTCGATCCGGTCGGCACCGGCCAGGTAGCCCAGCTCGGCCGCCGCCACGGCCGTGCCGCGGTCGTTGTGGGGGTGCAGCGACAGCACGATGTTCTCGCGCTGCGCGAGGTTGCGGCTCATCCACTCGATCGAGTCGGCGTAGACGTTCGGGGTGGCCATCTCGACGGTGGCGGGCAGATTCAGGATGACCTTGCGCTCGGGAGTCGGCTCGAAGACCTCGACGACCCGGTCGCAGATCTCGCGGGCGAAGTCGAGCTCGGTGCCGGTGTAGCTCTCGGGCGAGTACTCGTAGTAGACGGCCGTGCCGGGGACGGTCGACTCCATCTCGCGGCACTTGCGGGCGCCGGCCAGCGCGATGTCGATGATGCCCTGACGGTCCTTGCGGAACACGACCTCGCGCTGCAGCACGCTCGTGGAGTTGTAGAGGTGCACGATCGCCTGGCGCGCGCCGCGGATCGACTCGTAGGTGCGCTCGATCAGGTGGTCGCGGGCCTGGGTCAGCACCTGGATGGTGACGTCCTCGGGGATCGCGCCCTCCTCGATGAGGCTGCGCACGAAGTCGAAGTCGGTCTGGCTCGCGCTCGGGAATCCGACCTCGATCTCCTTGTAGCCCATCCGGACCAGCAGATCGAACATGATGCGCTTGCGCTCGGGGCTCATCGGGTCGATGAGCGCCTGGTTGCCGTCGCGGAGGTCCACGGCGCACCAGCGGGGCGCGGTCGTGATGCGCTTCGACGGCCAGGTGCGGTCGGGCAGGTCCACGGCGATCAGCTCGTGGAAGGGACGGTACTTGCCGATCGGCATGGGCGACGGCTTCTGGTTGTTCAGCATGAGGTGCTCTCCCGGCGCAGCGGTGCGCACGTGTCTGTTCTCGCTCGTGACCGATCCCGCTCGCGTGCGGCTCCGCTGGTGGGCGGTGCCGGTCGGGCGGTCTCCCGGGGATCCGGATGCGGATCGACCTCGCGGGCGAGGGATGGTTCAGCCGACGACGGACTCCGCGACGAGGATGGCCTGAGGATCAGATCTCGTCGCGGCGGAGAAGGAGGAGCTGTCCGAAGCGCACCCGGTCAGGGTAGCACCGCCCCCGCGGCGCGTCACCCCGGCGTCCCGCGCTAGGAGACCAGGCCGTTCTCGTAGGCGTAGACCACCAGCTGCACGCGGTCGCGCAGGCCGAGCTTGCCGAGGGTGCGGCTGATGTGCGTCTTCACCGTCGCCTCGCTCAGGAACTCGGCCCGCGCGATCTCGGTGTTGCTCATCCCCCGCGCGGCCAGGTGGAAGATCTCGCGCTCGCGGTCGGTGAGGGTCGCGAAGGCGGGCGGGGTCTCGCGTCCGCTGCCCGCCGCCCCGAAGTGCTCGAAGAGCTCGCGGGTCGCGGAGGCGGCGACCACGGCGGTCCCCGCGTGCACGGTGCGGACGGAGGCGAGGAGGAAGCCGGGCTCCGTGTCCTTCAGGAGGAAGCCGCTCGCGCCCGCCCGGATGGCGCGCGCGGCCGCCTCGTCGAGGTCGAAGGTCGTCAGCACGAGGATGCGCGGAGGCTGGACCCGCCGCTCCTGCGCGTCCGCGAGGATCCGCCGGGTCGACTCGATCCCGTCGACGCCCGGCATCCGGATGTCCATCAGCACGACGTCGGGGGCCAGCCGCGCGACCAGCTCCGCGCCCTCCGCCCCGTCCGAGGCCTCGCCGACCACCTCGAGATCGGGCTGCGAGCCGAGCAGCATGCGGATGCCGGCGCGGAAGAGGGCCTGGTCGTCGACGAGGACGAGGCGGATGGTGTCGGTCATGCGGGGCTGCCTCCGGAGGCGAGGGGTGGGGCGGTGCGGGCGAGGGACGGGGAGGAGGGCAGGCGCGCGTCGACGACGAAGTCGTCCCCGACCGGGCCGGCGGCGAGCACTCCCCCGACGAGCGCGGCGCGCTCGCGCATGCCGACCAGGCCGTGGCCCTCGCCCGGCAGGGAGTCGCGCTCGACGTCGGCGCACCGGGCGTTGCGCACGGTCAGGGCGAGCTCGCCGCCGTCCTGGCGCAGGGCGATGTCGAGCGGCGAGCCCGGGCGGCCGTGGCGGAGAGCGTTCGTGGTCGCCTCCTGGGCGATGCGGTACAGGGCCAGACCGACGGCGCGCGGCACCGCCTCCAGGTCGACGGCGAGCTCGGCGCGGACGGGGGCTCCGGCTCCGCCCACGCTGTCGAGGAGGGCCGGCAGGTCGCGCGCGCCGGGCTGCGGGCCGTCGCTCTGCGAGTGCCGCAGCTGGGCGAGGAGCACGCGCACGTCGCCGAGGGCGTCCCGGGCGACGGAGGAGATGGTCAGCAGCGCGGCGTCGGTCTGCTCGGGGCTGGTGGCGCCGAGGTAGCGCGCGCCGTCCGCCTGCGCGATCACGACGGCGAGGGAGTGGGCGACGACGTCGTGCATATCGCGGGCGATCCGGTTGCGCTCCTCCACGGTGTCGAGCTCGCGCTGCGCCCGGGCGCGCTCCTGCTCGGCCTGCGCGCGCAGGGTCTGGCCCTCCCGCGCCCGGCGGACCGAGCGGGAGAGCAGTCCGATGGTCCAGGAGAGGCCGAGCGTCGCGAGGATCCCGCCGAAGGTGGCTCCGGCCGACAGGAGGCCGTCGTAGGCGCTCGCGACGAGGTCGAAGACGAGGACGAGGTAGACGACGGCGACCACGGCGCCGAGGACGGCCGACACCGCTCCCGCGATCCGCATCCGCCGCGACTCCGACGCGCCGGCGCCGAAGAGGACGGCCAGGATGGCCAGATCCGCGGGTCCGGGAGCGAGGCTCGCGCTCATCTGCAGGGCGGCACCGGCCCAGGCGATCGAGAGGGCGAGGACCGGGGACCGCCGGTGCAGCACCAGCGCGACCGCGAGCACGCCCGCGACCAGCAGCTGCATCGCGCCCTCCACCCCGGCGAACGGGAGGCCGGCGACGAGGAGGAGCACCAGCGCCTGACCACCGGCGACCCCCACCGCGAAGGGGTCCTGCGGCCCGGCGACCCGGGTCAGCAGCGCGTCGATCCGATCGCCCGCGAGGACCGGCGCCCGCAGCGCGTTGAGGTACACGAGGACCTTCGCCGCACCGAGCACGGAGGCGACCGCGAGAGCGACCAGGGCGAGGACCACGAACTCCACGCGCGCCGGGAGCCCGGACGGATCGAGCGGGCCGGAGAGGCCGAGCGCGACGGTGACGCCGCCGATCCCGGCGAGGATCAGGCCGCCCGCGAGCGCCAGGGCACGGGTCCAGGGGCCCACCCGGCGAGTCGTCTGCCAGAGGACGACCAGGCCGACGAGCACCCCGTCGACGGGGACGCCGCCGAGCAGGACGCCTCCGTCGGCGAGCGCGCCGACCGCGACGAGCGAGGGGGCGAGCGCGGGCAGGAATCCCGCGACCGCGAGGGCCAGCGCGAGCACGAGGCCGCCGGCGATCCGCTCGGTCGGAGTGACCCCGGTGAGCCCGAGCAGCAGGTGGAGGGCGGCGAGCAGCGCCCCGGCGATCGGCAGGGCCGCCGGTCGGTCGAGGAGGGCGCGCATGAGGATCACGCTACGGGTCCGCGCGCCCGGGGGCGTCGTCCTGGAGGGTGACCGCCGTCGTCCTCCGGCGTCAGAAGCCCAGGCGCCCCAGCAGCTTCGGGTCGCGCTGCCACTCCTTGGCGACCTTCACCCGGATGGAGAGGAACACGCGGCGGCCCAGCAGGCGCTCGATCTGCTCGCGGGAGACGGCTCCCACCTCGCGCAGGCGCTGGCCGCCCTTGCCGATGATGATGCCCTTCTGGCTGTCGCGCTCCACGAAGACGTTGGCGTAGATGTCGATCAGCGAGCCGTCCTCGCGCTCGACCATGTCATCGAGCGTCACGGCGAGGGAGTGCGGCAGCTCGTCCGACACGCCCTCGAGGGCGGCCTCGCGGATGAACTCGGCGATCCGCGAGGACAGGTCCTCGTCGGTCACCGCCTCCTCCGGGTAGAGGGCGGGCGAGACCGGCATCAGGCGCAGGAGCTCGACGGCCAGGACGTCCAGCTGCTCCTCGGTCACGGCCGAGATCGGCACGATCGTGTCCCACTCGCGCAGCTCCGAGACGGCGAGCAGCTGCTTCGCCACGGACTTCTTCGAGGAGAGGTCGACCTTCGAGACGATCGCGACCTTCCGAGCGCGCGGGAAGGAGTCGAGCTGCTCGTTGATGAAGCGGTCTCCCGGGCCGATCGGCTCGTCCGCGGGGAACAGCATCCCGATGACGTCGACGTCGCCGAGGGTCGAGGTGACGAGCGAGTTCAGCCGCTCTCCGAGGAGCGTGCGCGGCCGGTGGATGCCGGGGGTGTCGACGACGATCAGCTGGCCGTCGGTGCGGTGCACCACGCCGCGGATAGCGCGCCGCGTGGTCTGGGGCTTCGAGCTCGTGATGGCGATCTTCTCGCCGACGAGGGCGTTCGTGAGCGTCGACTTGCCCACGTTCGGGCGGCCGACGAAGGACACGAAGCCCGCCCGGTAGGGTGCGGCGGCGGGAGTGGTGTCGGTCATCGTGCGTCCTCGTGCTGATCGCCCGTGGCTCCGCGGGTGGGAGCCGTGCTCGGGCTGGGGGTGGTGGTGCCGCCGTCCGCGATGATCGCGACGGGGCCGGTGCCGGGCTCGCCGGCGGTGTCCAGATCGGGATCGCGGCGGACGATCACCGTGGAGATGGTCCCACGGCGCGGGTCCGCCTGCTCGGCCTCGAGCAGCACTCCGCCGATCCGCGCCGTCGCGCCGCGCTCGGGGAGGCGCCCGTAGGCCTTGGTCAGCAGTCCGCCGACCGAGTCGACGTCGTCGTCCTCGAGGTCGAGCTCGAACAGCTCGCCGAGCTCGTCCACCGGCAGGCGCGCCGAGACGCGGTAGACCCCGGGCGCCGTCTCCTCGAAGAGGTCGACCTCGCGGTCGTACTCGTCGGAGATGTCGCCGACGAGCTCCTCGATGAGGTCCTCCAGCGTCACCAGGCCCGCGATGCCGCCGTACTCGTCGACCACCATCGCGAGGTGGTTGGACTCGAGCTGCATCTGGCGGAGCAGCTCGTCGGCCTTCTTCGACTCGGGCACGAACAGCGCGGGGCGCGCGAGATCGGCGACCGTGTCGTCGTCGTCCGGCCGCTCGTAGGTGTGCCGGGCCACGTCGCGCAGGTAGAGCACGCCGAGGACGTCGTCGACGCCGTCGCCGATGACGGGGAGCCGGGAGATGCCGCGGCTCAGCAGGAGCCCCATGCCGGCGCCGACGGAGGAGGTCGCCTCGATCGTCACCATGTCGGTGCGGGGCACCATCACCTCGCGGACGAAGGTGTCGTTGAACTCGAAGATCGAGTGGATCAGCTCGCGGTCGTCCTGCTCGAGCACGTCCTGCTCGGTCGCCTCGTCGACCATGCTGAGCAGCTGCTCCTCGGAGGAGAACCCCGCCGAGCGCCCGGTCCCCGGCGTCACCCGGTTGCCGAGGGCCACGAGCCCGTGCGCGACCGGGCCCAGCGCGAGCCGGAGCACGTGCACGAGCGAGGCGCTGGTGGACAGGACCGCGCGGGCGTTCGCGCGCCCGACGCTGCGGGGGCTGGAGCCGACCAGGACGAACGAGACCGCCGCCATGATCAGGACCGCCAGCAGGAGCGCGAGCCAGAGCTGCGGGACCTCGACGACCAGCACCGTGGTGACGAACACCGCGGCCGTCGTCTCGGCCGCGATCCGCGAGAAGTTGACGACGTTGACGTGGGCGCTCATGTCGCCCGCGATCGCGCGGAGAGCGCGGGCGCTGCGGGAGTGCTGGGCCATGTCGAGCAGGTCGCTGCGCGAGAGGACGCCGAGTGCGGCGTCGGTCGCGGCGAACCAGCCGCCGACGGCGACGAGCGCGAGGGCGGCGATGAGGAGCTGGAGAGTGGGCACTGCGCGCTCTAGCGGCGTCGCTCGCTGATGTGGAAGCCGACCAGGATGTCGCGCTGGATGCCGAACATCTCGCGCTCCTCCTCCGGCTCGGCGTGATCGAAGCCGAGCAGGTGCAGGAGCCCGTGGGCGGTCAGCAGCTGCAGCTCGTCGAGCACGGAGTGGCCGGCCGACTCGGCCTGGGACTGCGCGACCTGCGGGCAGAGCACGATGTCGCCGAGGAGCCCCGCGGGGGTCTGCTCGTCCTCGGTCCCGGGACGCAGCTCGTCCATCGGGAAGCTGAGCACGTCGGTCGGTCCCGGCTCGTCCATCCACTGCACGTGCAGCTGCTCCATCGCGCCCTCGTCGACCAGCACGATCGCGAGCTCGGCGTCGGGGTGCACGTGGAGCGAGTCGAGCGCGTAGCCGGCGAGGCGCAGCAGGGCGGCCTCGTCGACGGGGACGCTCGACTCGTTGTTGATCTCGATGCTCACGGGGGCGGGTCTTCCTTCGGTTCGGGAG
>NZ_PSWE01000019.1:0-75516 GCF_002932195.1 Rathayibacter sp. AY1C4
GCGGCGGCGTGGGGCCGGCAGAGGGCGGGGCCGGGTCCCGCAGGCGCTTGGTGCGACCCAGTGAGAGTCGACGTCACGCTCCAGGGGCTGCCGCGGCTACCGGCGCCGTGGGCGCCGGGGCCGGCCGCCTTGCGTGACGCTCCGCGTCACGCGTCGTGGTCGGTGGTGAGGAAGGTCGCGAGCTCCTCGAGCACGGCCTGCTCGTTGTCGCCCTCGACGCTGACGGTGAGCTCGTCGCCGTGCTCGATGCCGAGCGAGATGATCCCGAGGATCGACGCGGCGTTGACCGGGGTCGCGTCGCCCTTGGCGACGAGGACCTTCTGACCCGACTTCGCCGCGGCCTGGCTGAAGAGCGAGGCGGGGCGGGCGTGGAGGCCCTTCGACGATGCAACCTGCACGGTGCGCTCGACCATGAACGTTTCTCCTTGATCCTGCAGTCGCGACTGCATCAGTGGTGCCCGGAGTCGGGCTCGCCCGGACGGACCGGGCGGGTGGAGGAGTCCCCGTCCGCGCCTGCGACGACCGCGCGAGCGGCGAAGAGGACGGGCAGGGTCTCGAGCACGGCATCGGCACCGTGCGCTCCGAAGACATCGGGCGGGAGGAGGGCGGCCGCGGCTCCCACGAGCTCCGCACGGTGGCGGAGTCCGTCGAACTGCGACTCGAGGTGCGGCCCCACGAGGAGGACGTCGGCCTCGGGGAGGGAGTGGTCGAGACCGGTGAGGGTCTCGGAGCGGAACACGGCATCCATGCCGCGCTCCTTCGCGCCCGCTCGCAGCCGGTGGGCCAGGAACGTGCTCGACGCGCCTGCACCGCAGACGATCAGGATCTTCCGCACCTCGTTCGCCTCCTCGCGTCCGGGTCGTGATTCATCCAAGCATCCCCTCGGAGGGGCGGCACCCTCCAGCAGACAATCTTCCGCGGGGGCGGAAGACGGCCCCTTCCGCCCGCGGCGCGGGGGCTCCCGGGCGCGTCGCCGGGGTGATTGACTGACGGGACGTACGACTCGCCGCCCGCGTCCTGCGGGCCCGCGGCAGGGTCGTGGCGCTCCCGGCGCCCGCCCCGACCGCACGCCTGGAGCCTGATGCCTGACAACCGCGAACGACTGCTGGAGTACCTCTCCCGCGCCGACGGCTGGGTGACGGCGCACGAGCTCGCCGACAGGCTCGGAGTCACCACCCGCAGCGTCCGGAGCTACGTCACCGCGGTGAAGGCGCAGGCCGCCCCGCTGGAGCCGGTCGAGTCCTCCGCGAACGGCTACCGGCTCGCGCGCGAGGCGTACGCGGCCTACCTGGAGGCGCAGCGCAGCCGCGACGTCGAGCCCGACACACCGCGTGACCGGCTGTACAGCATCGTCCGCCGCCTGGTCGACTCCGACGAGGGCCTGGACGTCTTCGCCCTCGCCGACGCGCTGTCGGTGAGCGAGTCGACCGTCGACGCCGATCTGCGCCGGGTGAAGGCCCTCGCCGACGAGGCCGGCCTCGGGCTGGTCCGGCGCGGCCCGTCGGTGCGCCTCGAGGGCAGCGAGGAGGCCCGCCGCCGCCTGATCTCGCGGATGTTCCGCGACGAGAGCGCGCAGGGCGTCTTCACGCTCGACGACGTCCAGCGCGAGTTCGCCTCCCCCGGCCTCGGCGCCTTCAAGACCGAGCTGCTGGCCGAGCTCGAGACCCGCGGCTACTACATCAACGACTACGGCGTGAACAGCGTCCTCCTCCACATCGCGATCGCCGTCGACCGCGTCGCCCGGGGCATCGGGGACCCCTCCGGCTCCCGCCCCTCCCCCGCGATCCACGGCGAGCTCGCGGCCCTGCTGGCGGAGCTGGTGGAGCGGCACTTCGCGACGCGCCTGACCGACGCCGAGCTCGCCCAGCTCGCGATCCTGATGACGACGCGGGTGGCGACGCCCGGGCAGAACGAGCCGGTCGCCGCCGTGGTCGAGAACTACCTCGACCCGGAGGACCTCGCCGTCGTCCGCGAGCTCGTCGCCGACGTCAACCGCGAGTACCTGGTCGACCTCGACGACGAGGGCTTCATCGTCCGCCTCGCCCTGCACGTGCGGAACCTGATCGCCCGGGCCGCCGAGGGCGGCTACTCTCGCAACCCGCTCACCCGCTCGATCAAGACCAGCTACCCGATGACCTACGAGATCGCCGTGTTCCTGGCGAGCGGGCTGCAGCGCCGGCGGGGCGTCGTGGTCAACGAGGACGAGATCGCCTACATCGCCCTCCACGTCGGCTCGTTCCTCGAGCGGGTGTCCCGGCGGGAGGAGCGTCTGTCCTGCGTGATCGTCTGCCCCAACTACTACGACCTCGCTCACATGCTGCGCCTGCGCGTCGAGCGCTCGCTCGGCACCGAGGTGGAGGTGCGCTCGCTGATCACGCGGAGCGACGTCGACTGGGACCGGCTCACCGCCGACCTTGTGATCACCACGATCGACGAGCGCCCCGCGTCCGATGACGTCGTGGTCGTGCAGCCGTTCCTCACCGACCACGACGTCGAGACGGTGCGCCGGGCCATCGCCCGCGTCCGCCGGCACCGCCGCCGCGCGCAGATCAAGGACGAGCTGCTGCAGTTCTTCGACGAGGAGCTGTTCTTCCGCAACGTGCACGCGCGCGACGAGGCGGCGATGATCCGGATGCTGGGCGAGCGGATGATCGCCGGCGGCATCATCGACGAGGACTACGTCGACGGCGCCATCGAGCGCGAGCGGATGAGCTCCACGGCGTTCACCGACAACCTCGCGGTCCCGCACGCGATGGCGATGAGCGCCCGCCGCACCTCCATCGCGATCGTCGTGAACGACACCGCGATGGAGTGGGGCGAGCAGCGGGTGAACGTGATCGCGATGATCGCGTTCGCCTCGGCCGGCCGCAGCACCTTCCAGTCGGTGTTCGACCAGTTCGTCGAGGTGTTCGCCGACCGGGCGGAGGTGCAGCGCCTCATCCGGCGCTCCTCGGACTTCGGCGGCTTCATCGAGGAGCTGGTGCGGGTGATCGACAGCTAGCCGACACCCGCACTCCGGGTGGAGCCGGAGGGCGCTGTCGTCCTCCCGCTCCCGCGCTTCGTGGGCGCCCGACGGACCCCCGCCGGGCGCGAGAGGCCACGAGGAGCCTCCTCCGCATCGGATCGGAGGAGCTCCGCGTTGGGGCCTCTAGGCGAAGGGCGTCGGCACGATCCCGTAGGGGGCGAGGCCGGCCGCGCCGCCGTCGGCGAGCGTGGTGACCCAGATGCCGTCGTGGTGCACGGCGACGGAGTGCTCCCAGTGGGCGGCCATGCTGCTGTCCTCGGTCGCGACCGTCCACTCGTCCTCGCGGACGAAGGTCTCGGCGCTGCCCGCGGTGACCATCGGCTCGATCGCGACGACGAGTCCCGGCTTCACCTCGGGGCCGCGCTGGCGCACCCGGTAGTTGAAGACCGGCGGAGCCTCGTGCATGGTGCGCCCGATGCCGTGGCCGATGTAGTCGGTGAGGATGCCGTAGACGCGGCCCGAGCGCTCGGCCTCGTCCTCGATGTACTCCTCGATCGCCGCGCCGACCTCGTTGAGATGGCGGGCGGAGGCGAGGGCGGCGATCCCCCGCCACAGGGATCCCTCGGTCACCCGCGAGAGCTCGGCGCGTGCCGCGACCTCCTCCGGGCGGGAGGGATCGGGCAGGACCACCGTCATCGCGGAGTCGCCGTTCCAGCCGTCGATCTCGGCGCCGCTGTCGATGGAGACCAGGTCGCCCGGCTCGAGCACGCGCCCGCCGGGGATGCCGTGGACCACCTCGTCGTTGACCGAGGCGCAGATCGTGTGCCGGTAGCCCGGGACGAGCTGGAAGTTCGAGTGGCCGCCGAGCGCGACGATCGCCGCCTCGGCGATCGCGTCGAGCTCGAGCGTGGTGACGCCCGGGCGGACCGCCGCGCGGACCGCGTCGAGCGAGGCGGCCGTGGCGAGGCCCGGAGCGAGCATCGACCGCAGCTGCGCGGGCGTCTTGTAGAGCGAGGAGCGGAACGCCACGGCTCAGGCGGCCGGGGTGTCGAGGCGGCCCACGCGGTGGCCCTCGAGGGCGACGACGATCCGCTCGGTCACCTCGTCGACCGGCCCGAGGCCGTCGACCACGACCACGAGCCCGCGGGCCGCGTAGACGTCGATGAGCGGAGCGGTCTGCTCCTCGTAGAGCGCGAGTCGGCGCCGGATGACGTCCTCGGTGTCGTCGCTGCGCCCCTGCTCGAGCGAGCGCTTGAGCAGGCGGCCGACGACCTCGTCGGGATCGGCCGTCAGCTGGACGACCGCGTCGAGCCGGTTGTCGTCCGCGGCGAGGATGCGGTCGAGCTCGTCGACCTGCTCCGTGGTGCGCGGGTAGCCGTCGAGCAGGAACCCGGTCGACGCGTCCGCCTCCTGGAGGCGGTCGTGCACGATCGCGTTGGTCAGCTCGTCCGGCACGTAGCGCCCGTTGTCGAGGTAGGCCTTCGCCTGGAGACCGAGCTCGGTCTCGTTGGCGACGTTCGCGCGGAAGATGTCCCCGGTCGAGATGGCGGGCACCCGGAGGATGTCGCTCAGCCGAGCGGCCTGGGTCCCCTTGCCTGCGCCGGGAGGGCCGATCAGCAGGAGACGGAAGCCGATCGGGTGCGACGTCATCGGAGGAGTCCTTCGTAGTGGCGCTGCTGCAGCTGGGAGTCGATCTGCTTCACCGTCTCCAGGCCGACTCCGACGATGATCAGGATGGACGTGCCGCCGAAGGGGAAGTTCTGGTTCGCACCGACCAGCGCGAGGGCCACGAGGGGCACGAGCGCGATGAGGCCGAGGTAGACCGATCCGGGCAGCGTCACCCGGGTGAGCACGTAGTTGAGGTACTCGGCGGTCGGGCGGCCGGCGCGGATGCCGGGGATGAAGCCGCCGTAGCGCTTCATGTTGTCGGCGACCTCGTCCGGGTTGAAGGTGATCGCGACGTAGAAGTAGGTGAAGCCAACGATCAGGAGGAAGTACAGCGCCATGTAGAGCGGGTGATCGCCCTTGGTGAGGTAGTTCGTGATCCAGGTGACCCAGACCGGGGCCTCCTGGCCAGCGGCGGGCTGGTTGAACTGCGCGATGAGCGCGGGCAGGTACAGCAGCGACGAGGCGAAGATGACGGGCACGACGCCGGCCATGTTGACCTTGATCGGGATGTAGGTGTTGTTGCCGCCGTAGGTGCGGCGGCCGACCATCCGCTTGGCGTACTGCACGGGGATCCGCCGCTGCGACTGCTCCACGAAGACCACGGCGACCACGAGCACGAGGCCCACGCCGAGGACGAGGAGGAAGGTCTCGAAGCCGCGCGACTGCGCGATCGACCACAGGGAGGTGGGGAACTGGGCGGCGATCGAGGTGAAGATCAGCAGCGACATGCCGTTGCCGATGCCGCGCTCGGTGATGAGCTCGCCCATCCACATGATGATCCCGGTGCCCGCGGTCATGGTGATGACCATGAGGAGGATGGAGTACCACTCGTCGGTGATGATGAGCGCCGAGCACTCCGGGACGCCGGAGTTGCCGAAGAGGGCGCCCGAGCGGGCGACGGTGATCAGCGTCGTCGACTGGAGGACGCCGAGCGCGATGGTGAGGTACCGCGTGTACTGGGTGAGCTTGCCCTGACCGGACTGCCCCTCCTTGTACAGGGTCTCGAAGTGAGGGATGACCACGCGCAGCAGCTGCACGATGATCGACGCCGTGATGTACGGCATGATCCCGAGCGCGAAGATCGACAGCTGGAGCAGTGCTCCACCGCTGAAGAGGTTCACGAGCTCGTAGAGACCCGAGGTGCCCTGGTTGCCGGCGAGACAGGCCTGCACGGCGCTGAAGTCGACGAACGGAGCAGGGATGAAGGATCCCAGCCGGAAGATCGCCACGATCGCGAGGGTGAAGCCGATCTTGCGGCGGAGGTCGGGGGTGCGGAAGATCCGCGCAACGGCGCCAAACACTACCTAAGGTCTCCTGCTCAATTCTGTGGTGCGGGATACAGGTCGAGCTTGCCACGCGCTCCCGGAGGGAGTCGGCGTGGCAAGCTCGACCGACAAGCTGCTGGTGCTACTTGATGGATCCGCCCGCAGCGACGATCTTCTGCTCGGCAGAGCTGGAGACCTTGTCGACCGCGACGTTCAGCTTAACCGCAATGTCGCCGTCCCCGAGGACTTTGACCTTCTCGTTCTTGCGGACAGCACCCTTGGCGACCAGGTCGCCGATGGTGACGTCGCCGCCCTGGGGGTAGAGCTCCGCGAGAGCGGACAGGTTCACGACCTGGTACTCGACCCGGAACGGGTTCTTGAAGCCGCGGAGCTTCGGGGTGCGCATGTGCAGCGGCATCTGCCCACCCTCGAAGCCGACGCGCACCTGGTAGCGGGCCTTGGTGCCCTTGGTGCCGCGACCGGCGGTCTTTCCCTTGGAGCCCTCACCGCGACCCACGCGGGTCTTGGCCTTCTTGGCTCCGGCAGCGGGGCGGAGGTGGTGGACCTTGAGCACGTGCTCCTTGGTCGCCGGCGCCGCCGCGCCCTTCGTGGTGGTCGCCTGCGCGGGAGTCGTGGACTCCGCGGCGGCGGCCTTCTTCGTCTCAGCCATTAGTCAATCTCCTCGACCTTCACCAGGTGGGCGACGGTCTTCACGTATCCGCGGTTCTGGGCGTTGTCCTCGCGGACGACGCTCTGACCGATCTTCCTGAGGCCGAGCGAGCGCAGCGTGTCGCGCTGGTACTGCTTCTCGCTGACCTTCGACTTGATCTGGGTCACCTTGAGCTGGGCCATCAGGCACCTGCCTTCGCGTTGGACGCGGCGGCGAGGGCGTCGGCCTCGGCACGGACGAGACGTGCCGGCGCGACCTGGTCGAAGTCGAGACCACGACGAGCGGCGACGGCGCGCGGCTCCTCGAGCTGCTTCAGAGCCTCGACGGTCGCGTGGACGATGTTGATGGTGTTCGACGAGCCGAGCGACTTGCTCAGGACGTCGTGGATGCCGGCGCACTCGAGGACGGCGCGGACGGGACCGCCGGCGATGACACCGGTACCCGCGGCGGCGGGGCGCAGGAGCACCACACCGGCGGCGGCCTCACCCTGGACAGGGTGCGGGATGGTCGAGGCGACGCGGGGGACGCGGAAGAAGTTCTTCTTCGCCTCCTCGACGCCCTTGGAGATGGCGGTCGGGACCTCGCGGGCCTTGCCGTAGCCGACGCCCACCAGTCCGTTGCCGTCTCCGACGACCACGAGCGCGGTGAAGCTGAAGCGACGGCCGCCCTTGACGACCTTCGACACGCGGTTGATGGTCACGACGCGCTCGAGGAACTGGCTCTTCTCGGCGTCACGGCCACCGCGGTCGCGGCCACCCTGGTTGCGGTCGCGGCCGCCGCGGCGGGGCTCACGAGCCTCCTGCTGCGGCTGCGTGGACGCAGCGGTCTCGACGGGGGCCTCCGACACAGCGGCGACCTCGGGTTCCTTGTTCTCTGCGGCGCTCACAGGTTGAGCCCTGCCTCTCGTGCTCCATCGGCGATCGCGGCGACGCGACCGGCGTACTTGTTGCCTCCGCGGTCGAAGACGACCGCCTCGACACCGGCGTTCTTGGCGCGCTCGGCGACGAGCTCGCCGACCTTGCGGGCCTTGGCGGTCTTGTCGCCGTCGAACACGCGCAGGTCGGCCTCGAGGGTCGACGCCGACGCGAGGGTGCGGCCCTGAGCGTCGTCGACGACCTGCACGAAGACGTGGCGGGCCGAGCGGTTGACGACGAGGCGGGGGCGCTCGGCGGATCCGACGACCTTCTTGCGCAGACGGTCGTGACGACGACCGCGCGCAGCGGACTTGCTCTTTCCTCTGGTTCCGAGTCCCATGATCACTTACCGCTCTTTCCGGCCTTGCGGCGAACGACCTCGCCGGCGTAGCGCACGCCCTTGCCCTTGTAGGGCTCGGGCTTGCGGATCTTACGAATGTTGGCGGCCACCTCACCGACGGCCTGCTTCGAGATGCCGTGCACGGTGAGCTTGTTGTTGCCCTCGACCGTGAACGAGATGCCCGCGGGCGGGGTGACGACGACCGGGTGCGAGAAGCCGAGCGCGAACTCGATGTCCGAGCCCTTCGCCAGCACGCGGTAACCGGTTCCGACGACCTCGAGGCCCTTGGAGTAGCCCTGCGTGACACCGATGATGTCGTTCGCGATGAGCGTGCGGGTGAGGCCGTGGAGCGAGCGCGACTCGCGCTCGTCATCGGGACGCGAGACCAGCACCTGGCCGTTCTCGACGGACACCTGGATGGGGCTGGCGACCGAGACGGTCAGCTCGCCCTTGGGGCCCTTGACGGTTACAGCGGATCCGGCGACGGAGACGTCGACGCCCGCCGGGATCTCGATGGGGAGTCTTCCAATACGCGACATGAGGGGTTACCACACGTAGGCGAGGACTTCCCCACCCACGCCCTTCTTCTCGGCCTGGCGGTCGGTCAGGAGACCGCTCGAGGTGGACAGGATGGCGACGCCGAGGCCGCCGAGCACGGTGGGGATCTCGGCCGACTTCGCGTACACGCGGAGTCCGGGCTTCGAGACCCGCTTGATGCCGGCGATCGAGCGCTCGCGGTTCGGGCCGTACTTGAGGGAGATGGAGAGCGTCGTGCCGACGCGCGCCTCCTCGACCTTCCAGTCGGCGATGTAGCCCTCGGTCTTGAGGATCTCGGCGATGTTCGCCTTGAGCTTCGAGCCCGGGAGGGTGATGGAGTCGTGGTGCGCGGAGTTCGCGTTACGGATTCTGGTCAGCAGATCTGCGACCGGATCAGTCATGGTCATGGCTGATGGTGCCTTTCTCGCCTGGTTTCGGCACCCTTTACAAGAGTGACGACCTGTGGTGTGGGACGGCGCCGACGACGTCGACGCCCATGCGGCCGCGCGAACGCAGGCCAACGAGCCATGCTACATGGCGGAGGTCCTGCGGTCGAGGGCTGATCGTGCACGGGATCCGGGGATCCCGCGTGGCGCCCGCCGCCGGCTCCGGACGGACCGGTCCGGCGGCGGACGCACGACGAGGCCGGAGGGCGGTTCTCACCGTCCCCCGGCCTCGAGGCTTGCTGCTTACGCGTTGTCCGACGACTTGAACGGGAAGCCGAGCTGCTTGAGAAGCGCGCGACCCTCGTCGTCGGTCTTGGCGGTGGTCACGACGGTCACGTCGAAGCCGCGGACGCGGTCGATGCGGTCCTGGTCGATCTCGTGGAAGATCGACTGCTCCGTGATGCCGAAGGTGTAGTTGCCGTTGCCGTCGAACTGGCGGTCCGACAGCCCGCGGAAGTCGCGGATGCGGGGCAGCGCCACCGAGAGCAGGCGGTCCAGGAACTCCCAGGCGCGGTCGCCCCGGAGGGTGACGTGAGCGCCGATGGCCTGACCCTCGCGCAGCTTGAACTGCGCGATGGACTTGCGGGCCTTGGTGACCTGCGGCTTCTGACCGGTGATGGCGGTGAGGTCCTTGACCGCGCCGTCGATGATCTTGCCGTCGCGGGCGGCCTCACCGACACCGGTGTTGACGACGACCTTGACCAGGCCGGGGACCTGATGGACGTTGCCGAAGCCGAACTGCTCCTTGAGAGCGGGGATGATGTCGGCCTGGTACTTGGCCTTGAGCCGCGGCTGAACCTTCGCAGCCACTGCGGTGGTGTCAGTCATTACAGTTCCTCACCCGACGCCTTCGCGTAGCGCACGCGAACGGTCTTGGTCACGCCGTCCTTGGTGACGGCCACGTTGCGGTGGCCGACCCGGGTCGGCTTCTTGGTCTTCGGGTCGACGAGCGCGACGTTGGAGATGTGGATCGAGGCCTCGACGGTCTCGATGCCGCCCTCCTTCGAGCCGCGCTGCGTCTGGCCGACGCGGACGTGCTTCTTGACGAAGTTCACGCCCTCGACGACGACGCGGTTGCGCTCGACCAGCACCTCGAGGACCTTGCCCTGCTTGCCGCGGTCTCCACCGCGGGCCTGGGTAGCGCCCGAGATGACCTGGACGAGGTCACCCTTCTTGATCTTGGCCATGACTAGATAACCTCCGGTGCCAGCGAGACGATCTTCATGAACTTCTTGTCGCGGAGCTCGCGACCGACCGGTCCGAAGATGCGGGTGCCACGGGGGTCCCCGTCGTTCTTGAGGATGACGGCGGCGTTCTCGTCGAACTTGATGTACGAGCCGTCGGCGCGACGGGTCTGCTTGATGGTGCGGACGATGACGGCCTTGACCACGTCGCCCTTCTTCACGTTGCCACCGGGGATCGCGTCCTTGACGGTGGCGACGATGATGTCACCGAGGCCCGCGTAGCGACGGCCGGAGCCTCCGAGGACGCGGATGGTGAGGAGCATCTTGGCGCCGGTGTTGTCGGCGACCTTGACTCGGGATTCTTGCTGAAGCATGTGTCTCTCCTGCTAACTCAAGTAGGCCGCGGCCTACTTGGCCTTCTCGAGGATCTCGACCAGGCGCCAGCGCTTGGTGGCGCTGAGGGGACGGGTCTCGCTGATGACGACGGAGTCGCCGATGCCGGCGGAGTTCAGCTCGTCGTGGACCTTGACCTTGGACGTACGGCGGATGACCTTGCCGTACAGCGGGTGCTTCACCCGGTCCTCGACCTCGACGACGATGGTCTTGTCCATCTTGTCGCTGGTGACGTAGCCGCGACGGGTCTTGCGGTATCCGCGAGCGCCCGCCTCCTTCACGTCGTGGGCGGCCGACTCGTGGCCGGCGCTGTCATTGACGGTTGCCATTACTTGGCCTCCTCGTTCGACTCGGTCGCCTCGACCTCGGCCTTGGCGGCCTTCTTGGTCTTGGGCTTCTTCTCCGCCTTGGCCGGGGCCTCGACGGGTGCGGGGGTGGCGCGGATGCCCAGCTCGCGCTCACGGATGACCGTGTAGATGCGGGCGATGTCGCGCTTGACGGCACGCAGGCGGCCGTTGGTGTCCAGCTGACCGGTGGCCGACTGGAAGCGGAGGTTGAACAGCTCCTCCTTGGCCTTCTTCAGCTCGGTGACGAGACGCTCGTCCTCGTAGGTGTCGAGCTCGGCGGGGGCGAGCTCCTTGGATCCGATCGCCATTACGCGTCTCCCTCCTCGCGCTTGATGATGCGTGCCTTGAGTGGCAGCTTGTGGATGGCACGGGTCATGGCCTCACGAGCGAGCTGCTCGTCGACGCCGGCGACCTCGAAGAGGACGCGACCCGGCTTGACGTTCGCGACCCACCACTCCGGCGAGCCCTTACCGGAACCCATGCGGGTCTCGGCGGGCTTCTTGGTGAGCGGACGGTCGGGGTAGATGTTGATCCACACCTTTCCGCCACGCTTGATGTGACGCGTCATCGCGATACGAGCGGACTCGATCTGACGGTTGGTCACGTAGGCGGGGGTGAGGGCCTGGATGCCGAACTCACCGAACGACACCTTGGTGCCACCGGTTGCCTGGCCGGACCGGCCCGGGTGGTGCTGCTTGCGGTGCTTGACTCGACGCGGAATCAACATGGTTATGCCTCAACTCCTGCTGCGACGGGCGCCTCGCTCTGCTGGCGGGGTGCACGGCGCGGACGGTCGCTGCGCTCGGGGCGCGACGACTTGCTGTTCGCCTGCTCGCGGGCGAGCTCCTTGTTGGTGATGTCGCCCTTGTAGATCCAGACCTTCACGCCGATGCGGCCGAAGGTGGTCTTCGCCTCGTAGAAGCCGTAGTCGATGTTCGCGCGGAGGGTGTGCAGCGGCACGCGTCCCTCGCGGTAGAACTCCGAGCGGCTCATCTCGGCGCCGCCGAGGCGGCCGGAGACCTGGATGCGGACGCCCTTCGCGCCGGCGCGCTGAGCACCCTGCAGGCCCTTGCGCATCGCGCGGCGGAAGGCCACGCGGGCGGAGAGCTGCTCGGCGATGCCCTGCGCGACCAGCTGAGCCTCGGCCTCGGGGTTCTTGACCTCGAGGATGTTCAGCTGGATCTGCTTGCCCGTGAGCTTCTCGAGGTCGGCGCGGATGCGCTCGGCCTCGGCGCCGCGGCGGCCGATCACGATGCCCGGGCGGGCGGTGTGGATGTCGACGCGGACGCGGTCACGGGTGCGCTCGATCTCGATGCGGGCGACGCCCGCACGGTCGAGCTGCGTGGCGAGGAGTCGGCGGATCTTGACGTCCTCGGCGAGGTAGTCGCTGTACCGCTGGCCCTTCTTGGTGCTGTCGGAGAACCAGCGCGACACGTGGTCGGTGGTGATTCCCAGACGGAAACCGTAGGGGTTTACTTTCTGACCCATTACTTGGTCCCCTCCTCAGGAGTGGCCAGCACGACGGTGATGTGGCTGGTGCGCTTGTTGATGCGGAAGGCACGACCCTGAGCACGGGGCTGGAATCGCTTGAGGGTGGTTCCCTCATCGACGAAGGCGCGGGACACGATCAGGTCCTGGTCGTCGAGGTACTCGTTCGAGGCATCGGCCTTGACGCGAGCGTTGGCCATCGCCGAGGCGACGAGCTTGTAGACGGGCTCGGACGCACCCTGCGGCGCGAACTTCAGGATGGCCAGTGCCTCCTGAGCCTGCTTCCCGCGGATCAGGTTCACGACACGGCGAGCCTTCTGGGGGGTGACGCGGATGTGTCGCACGCGTGCGATCGACTCCACCATTTCTCTCCTCCTTCTCGTCGCCGCGTCAGCGGCGACGGCCCTTCTTGTCGTCCTTCTCGTGACCGCGGAAGGTCCGAGTGGGGGCGAACTCGCCGAGCTTGTGGCCGACCATGGTCTCGGTCACGAACACGGGGATGTGCTTGCGACCGTCGTGGACCGCGATGGTGTGACCCAGCATCGCCGGGATGATCATCGAACGGCGCGACCAGGTCTTGATGACGTTCTTGTTGCCGGCTTCGTTGGCCGTGAACACCTTGCGGAGCAGGTGGTCGTCAACGAAGGGGCCCTTCTTGAGACTGCGAGGCATCTTCTACAACTCCTACTTGCGCTTCTTACCGGCGGTGCGGCGGCGAACGATGAGCTTGTCGCTCTCCTTGTTGGGGCGACGGGTGCGTCCCTCGGACTGACCCCACGGGCTGACCGGGTGGCGTCCACCGGAGGTCTTGCCCTCTCCACCACCGTGCGGGTGGTCGACCGGGTTCATCGCGACACCGCGGACGGTCGGGCGGACGCCCTTCCAGCGCATGCGGCCGGCCTTGCCCCAGTTGATGTTCGACTGCTCGGCGTTGCCGACCTCGCCGATCGTGGCGCGGCAGCGCGCATCGACGTTGCGGATCTCGCCCGACGGCAGGCGGAGCTGCGCGTAGGGGCCGTCCTTGGCGACGAGGCGGACCGAGGTGCCGGCCGAGCGGGCGAGCTTGGCGCCGCCTCCCGGCTTGATCTCGATGGCGTGGATGACCGTACCGGTCGGGATGTTGCGCAGCGGCAGGTTGTTGCCGGGCTTGATGTCGGCGCCGGCGCCCGACTCCACGACGTCGCCCTGCGAGAGCTTGTTCGGGGCCAGGATGTAGCGCTTGGTGCCGTCCACGAAGTGGAGCAGCGCGATGCGCGCCGTGCGGTTGGGGTCGTACTCGATGTGAGCGACCTTGGCGTTGACGCCGTCCTTGTCGTTGCGACGGAAGTCGATCAGACGGTACTGGCGCTTGTGGCCACCACCGATGTGACGCGTCGTGATGCGGCCGGAGTTGTTGCGGCCACCGGTCTTGGACAGCGGGCGCAGGAGCGACTTCTCGGGCGTCGAGCGGGTGATCTCGGCGAAGTCGGCAACGCTGGAGCCGCGGCGACCGGGGGTCGTGGGCTTGTACTTACGAATAGCCATTGTCTGTTTCCTCTACGCTTCTTCGGCTCAGCCGACGCTCGTGAAGATGTCGATGGAGCCGGACTTCAGCGTGACGATCGCGCGCTTGGTGTCCTTGCGCTTGCCGGTGCCGAACTTCGTGCGGCGGGTCTTGCCCTGGCGGTTCAGCGTGTTGATCGACGCGACCTCGACGCCGAAGATCTTCTCGATGGCGAGCTTGATCTCGGTCTTGTTCGAACGCGGGTCGACCACGAAGGTGTACTTGCCCTCGTCGATCAGGCCGTAGGACTTCTCCGAGACCACCGGGGAGATGATGACGTCGCGGGGGTCCTTGTTGAACGCGGCGGACTGGCTCATGCGTTCACCTCTTCCTTGTTGGACTCGACGCCCGACTTGGCCGCGATGAACGCGTCGAGCGCGCCCTTCGAGAACACGATGTCGTCGGAGACGAGCACGTCGTACGCGTTGAGCTGGTCGGCCGGCAGGATGTGCACGAACGGCACGTTGCGGAGCGAGAGCTCGGCGATGTAGTCGTCGCGCTCGAGCACCACGAGGACGTTGCGCGACACCGAGAGGGCGTCGAGCAGGACGAGGACGTCCTTGGTCCGGGGGGTGTCGCCGAGGGCGAGGGACTCGACCACGTGGATGCGGGCACCGCGGGCGCGGTCCGAGAGAGCGCCGAGCAGAGCCGCGGCGATCATCTTCTTGGGGGTGCGCTGCGCGTAGCTGCGGGGGGTCGGTCCGTGGACCACGCCACCACCGGTCATGTGCGGGGCACGGATCGAGCCCTGACGAGCGCGACCGGTTCCCTTCTGCTTGAACGGCTTGCGACCGGCTCCGGAGACCTCACCGCGGTTCTTCGTCTTGTGGGTTCCCTGGCGCGCCGCGGCGAGCTGGGCCACGACGACCTGGTGGATGAGGGGGATGTTGGTCTGGACGTCGAAGAGCGCGGCGGGGAGCTCGACCGAGCCCGCCTTCTGGCCCTTGACGTCGATGATGTCGACAGAGGTAGCCATGGAACTACGCTCCCTTCACGGCGTTGCGAACGAACACGAGGCGACCGCGGGCACCGGGGACGGCGCCCTTGACGAGCAGCAGGCCCTTCTCGGCGTCGACGGAGTGCACCTTGAGGTTGAGCACGGTGACGCGCTCGCCACCCATGCGACCGGCCATGCGCATGCCCTTGAAGACACGGCTGGGGGTCGAGGAGGCGCCGATGGAGCCGGGCTTGCGGTGGTTGCGGTGCGAACCGTGCGAAGCCGAGACGCCCTTGAAGTTGTGACGCTTCATGACGCCGGCGAAGCCCTTGCCCTTGCTGGTGCCGACGACGTCGACCTTGGTGCCGGCCTCGAAGACGGCGTCCACGGTCAGCTCCTGGCCTGCCGAGTAGTCGGCGGCGTCGGAGGTGCGGACCTCGGTGAGGTGGCGGCGGGGGGTGACGCCCGCGGCGTCGAAGTGACCGGCGGCGGGCTTGTTCACCTTGCGCGGGTCGATCGCACCGGCGGCGAGCTGGACGGCGGTGTAGCCGTCCTTCTCCTCCGTGCGGACCTGGGTCACGACGTTGGGGCTGATCTCGATGACGGTGACCGGCACGAGCTTGTTGTTCTCGTCCCAGACCTGGGTCATTCCGAGCTTGGTGCCGAGGAGGCCCTTGCTGGTCTTCAGCGTGGGGGAAACAGTGACAGACATGGTGGCACTCCTCCTTAGAGCTTGATCTCGATGTTGACGTCGGCCGGCAGGTCGAGGCGCATGAGCGAGTCGACGGCCTTGGGCGTCGGGTCGATGATGTCGATGAGGCGCTTGTGGGTGCGCATCTCGAAGTGCTCGCGGCTGTCCTTGTACTTGTGGGGAGAACGGATCACGCAGACCACGTTCTTCTCGGTCGGCAGCGGCACGGGGCCGACCACCGTTGCACCGGCACGGGTGACCGTGTCGACGATCTTGCGCGCCGACGTGTCGATGACCTCGTGGTCGTACGACTTCAGTCGGATGCGGATCTTCTGTCCCGCCATGTGTGATCTCTCACTCTCTTGTTATTGCGTCGTACGCGACTCCCCCGGCCGGAGCCGGACTCGTCTCGCATTGGACGCGCTCGCGAAGGAACTCCGGTGACCCGGAAAAGTGCAACCAGTGTTCTTCTGTCAAAAGCACCGCACCCCTGGGGCGCTCCGATCGGCGTGCAGAACGCACGACGCACGGAGAGACCGTTGAGATGTCGGTTGTTGTCGTTCTGCTACCCGCCGCCTCGACGTCGCATCCGCGTGGCCGCCCTCTCGGGTCGAGCCTCCGCGATGCCGTCTCGGCACTGCCTGGCAGTGTCCCCCTCCGAGCAGCACGCCGCCCGAGAGGAAATTTTGAACTAGAAGAGTCTCCCACAGATGGCCCACCCCTGCAACCCGGGCGTGTCGCGCCGGAGGGCTCCTCCGCGAGCACGTCGTGACGGCCCTGGGGAGCCGGTCGCTCCGAGCAGCAGCGCGGGTCGGAGCGCCTCCCCCGCTACTCGAAGAGCAGCGCCCGGACGGCGGTCTCGGCCGACGCGGGGCGCGACGCGTCGATGGTCTCGCCGGCGCGGAAGTGGTCGAGCAGCCGCGGGTCGACGTAGCTGGCGCGGGCGACCGTCGGCGTGTTCCCGAGCACGTCCGAGGCGTCGCGCATCGCCTGGGCGATCGCGGAGTTCCGAGCGCGCTGCGTGGCCTGCGGTCCCGACTTCGCCAGGCTCAGCGCGGCCGCGACCGTGCCGTGCAGAGTGCGGAAGTCCTTCGCCGTGAAGTCGTCGCCGGCGCGCTCGCGCACGTAGTCGTTGATCTCGGGTGCCGAGATCGGCCGCCACTCCCGCCCGTCCTTCCAGGCAAGCAGGCGGGCGTTCGGCCCGCGACGCTTGAGTGCACGGACGACGCGCGAGAGGTCGTGGTCGAGGATCTCGCTCGTCCACGCCTGGTGGCTCTTCCCGGGGAAGGCGAGGGCGACCCGGTCCCCGTGGGTCGTGGCGTGCGCGCACAGGAGCGTCGAGAGGCCGATGCTGCCGTGCTCCTTCGCGTACCTCTCGCTGCCGACGCGGAGCGACCCGGTGTCGAGCATCCGGAAGGCGGTGGCCAGCGCGCGCTCGCGGCTGGGTCCGTCCGAGCGGAGGGCGGTGGTCACGGCCCGGCGCGCCCCGGGCAGGGCCTCCGCGAGCCGCAGCGCCCGATCGAACTTGATCCGGTCCTTCTGCTCGCGCCAGGTCGGATGGTAGATGTACTGGCGGCGGCCGGCGGAGTCGACGCCGGTGGCCTGGATGTGCCCGTTGGGATACGGGGCGATCCAGACGTCCGTCCAGGCCGGCGGGATGCCGAGACGGTCGAAGCGCGCGCGCAGCTCCTTGTCGGCGACGGTCGCGCCCTTCGGGTCGCGGTAGCTGAAGCCGGAGCCCGCGCGCACCCGGGTGTAGCCGCGCCCGCTCGAATCGGTCCTGCGGAGTCGTTGCGCGCGAGTGTCAGCCATCGATCCGACGATAGGACGGCGGATCCGAGGCCCGCACCCGCTTGACGGCGGGGAGGAGCAGTCGGACGGCAGCCGCTACTCGTTGCCGATCCGCTTGTCGGCCTGGCGCTTCAGGTCCTCGATGCGGTCGTCGTACTTGCCGTTGGTGAGGCGGCTGGCGATCTCGCCCGCCTTCTCGAGGGTCTGGTCCGAGACCTGCTCGGCCTTCTCGCTCCGCAGCGCGTCCTGGGCCTTCCGGCTGTTGAGCAGTTCGCCGGCCTGGCGTCCGAGCTTCCCGAGATCCACGATGATGCCTCCTTGTAAACGCGCACAGGGCGGCGCGTGCCTCAGTGTGGCGCTCCCGGCTGGGGGAACGGTGCGGGCGCGCCGGTCAGCCGGCCAGTGCGATCACCTGCTCCGCCGCGTCTGCCAGGGCGCGGCCGTAGGAGGGACCGTGACCGGCGGCGTGGACGGCGAGCGGGTGCAGCTGGTGGAGCGGCACCCGCTCCTCGTAGCCGGCCCCCAGCGGATGCTGCTCGCGGTAGCCCTTGAGGACGGCGTCGAGGTGCGGAGCACCGAAGAGGGCCAGCATCGCCAGATCGGTCTCGCGGTGTCCCCCGTGAGCGGCGGGGTCGATCAGGACGGCGCCGTCCGCCGTCCAGAGCACGTTGCCGGTCCAGAGGTCCCCGTGGATCCGGGCGGGCCCCGCACCGTCGTCGAAGGCTCCGGCCGCCACCCGGCCCAGAGCCTGCTCGACGAGCCGCGACTCGGCTGCCGTGAGGTTGCCCGCCTCCACGGCGGGGCCGAGGAACGGCCGCACCCGCTGCTCCGCGTAGAAGCGCCCCCACGAGTCGTCCGGGCGGCACGGCATCCCGCGGCGGCCGATGTACGCGGGGCCGGTCCATCCCGGGGGCGGCGCTCCGAACGCCGCGGCTCCGGCGTCGTGCGTCCGGGCGAGCGCGGCGCCGAGAGCCCGAGCCGACTCGGCCGAGGGACGCACGGAGCGGATCTCCTCCAGCTCGATGCGCCCGGGCGACACCCTCTCCACCCCGACACAGCGCGCACCGCCGTCCGCCTCGCGCAGCCAGTCCAGGCCGGCCGCCTCCCACTCGAAGAACTGCGGGAGGGCACGGGGGTCGCTCTTCACGAAGGGCATGCCGCCACGCTAGCCGGGCGTCCCCGGGAACGACGAGAGGGGCCGCCCGCCGAAGCGGACGACCCCTCTCGAGAGATCAGTAGGACGGACCTACTTGATGATCTTGGTGACCGTACCGGCACCCACGGTGCGTCCACCCTCACGGATGGCGAAGCCGAGGCCCTCCTCCATGGCGATCGGCTGGATCAGCGCGACCGTCATGTCGGTGGTGTCGCCGGGCATGACCATCTCGGTGCCCTCGGGCAGCGTGATGACGCCGGTGACGTCGGTGGTGCGGAAGTAGAACTGCGGACGGTAGTTCGCGTAGAACGGGTTGTGACGCCCACCCTCATCCTTGGACAGGATGTACGCGGTGCCCTCGAAGTCCGTGTGCGGCGTGACCGAACCCGGCTTGACGACGACCTGGCCGCGCTCGACGTCCTCGCGCTTGGTGCCGCGGAGGAGCAGACCGCAGTTCTCGCCGGCCCAGGCCTCGTCGAGCTGCTTGTGGAACATCTCGATTCCGGTGACCGTGGTCTTCTGCGTCGGGCGGATGCCCACGATCTCGACCTCGGAGTTCAGAGCGAGGGTTCCACGCTCCGCACGGCCGGTGACGACGGTTCCACGACCGGTGATCGTGAAGACGTCCTCGATCGGCATGAGGAACGGCTTGTCCTTGTCGCGCACCGGGTCCGGGATGGACTCGTCGACCGCGTCCATCAGGTCGAGGATCGACTGGGTCCAGGTGTCGTCGCCCTCGAGTGCCTTGAGGCCGGAGACGCGCACGACGGGGGCGTCGTCGCCGGGGAAGCCCTGCGACGAGAGGAGCTCGCGGACCTCGAGCTCGACGAGCTCCAGGATCTCCTCGTCGTCCACCATGTCGGCCTTGTTCAGCGCGACGAGGAGGTAGGGGACGCCGACCTGCTTGGCGAGGAGGACGTGCTCACGGGTCTGAGCCATCGGGCCGTCGGTGGCGGCGACCACGAGGATCGCGCCGTCCATCTGGGCCGCGCCGGTGATCATGTTCTTGATGTAGTCGGCGTGACCCGGGGCGTCGACGTGCGCGTAGTGGCGCTTCGGCGTCTCGTACTCGACGTGCGAGATGTTGATCGTGATGCCGCGCTGGCGCTCCTCGGGAGCGGAGTCGATCGACGCGAAGTCACGCTGGACGTTGGTCGCGGACGGGAACTTGTCCGCCAGAACCTTCGAGATCGCCGCGGTGAGCGTGGTCTTTCCGTGGTCGACGTGACCGATGGTTCCGATGTTGACGTGCGGCTTGGTCCGCTCGAACTTGGCCTTAGCCACTGTGGGTCCTCCTCAGGACTTAGGTGCAAGCATCCGCATCCGGGCGGCCGCACGGGGCGGCACGAGGACAGGAGGACTTGCGGGGGTTTTGTGTACGTATGTTACCGGCAGTGGTCGTGCGGCCGTCCCGCTGCGACAGGGGGCGCGCTGCACTCGGCAGCAAACCCGCACGACACTACCAGGCCGCCGCCGTTCCGGGGAACGGCGACGGCCCAGGGGCGGAGCTACTCGCCCTTGTTCTTCTGGACGATCTCCTCGGCCACGGCCTTGGGGACCTCGGCGTAGGTCTCGAACGTCATCGAGTAGACGGCGCGGCCCGAGGTCTTCGAGCGCAGGTCTCCGATGTAGCCGAACATCTCGGACAGCGGGACGTTGGCCCGGATGACCTTGATGCCGGTGGCGTCCTCCATCGACTGGATCATCCCGCGACGCGAGTTGATGTCGCCGATGACGTCGCCCATGTACTCCTCGGGAGTACGGACCTCGACGGCCATGAGCGGCTCGAGGAGGACCGGCTGCGCCTTGCGCGAGGCCTCCTTGAACGCGATCGAGCCGGCGATCTTGAACGCCATCTCGGAGGAGTCGACGTCGTGCGCCGCTCCGTCGACCAGGGTCGCCTTCACGCCGACCATGGGGTAGCCGGCGAGCACGCCGACCTGCATGGCGTCGCGGATGCCCGCGTCGACGGAGGGGATGTACTCGCGCGGGACGCGGCCACCGGTGACGCCGTTGACGAACTCGTAGGTCTTGTCGGCCTCGACCTCCATCGGCTCGATGGTGATCTGGACCTTCGCGAACTGGCCGGAGCCACCCGTCTGCTTCTTGTGGGTGTAGTCGTACTTCTCGACCGTGCGGCGGATCGTCTCGCGGTACGCGACCTGGGGCTTGCCCACGTTGGCCTCGACGTTGAACTCGCGCTTCATGCGGTCGACCAGGATGTCGAGGTGCAGCTCGCCCATTCCCTTGATGACCGTCTGACCGGTCTCCTGGTTCTGCTCGGTGCGGAAGGTGGGGTCCTCCTCCGCGAGCTTCTGGATCGCGGTGCCGAGCTTCTCCTGGTCCGCCTTCGTCTTGGGCTCGATGGCGACCTCGATGACGGGCTCCGGGAAGGTCATCGACTCGAGCACGACCTGCGCGGCCGGGTCGCTCAGGGTGTCACCGGTGGTGGTGTCCTTGAGGCCGATGACGGCGTAGATGTGGCCGGCGGTGACCGAGTCGACCGGGTTCTCCTTGTTGGAGTGCATCTGGAAGATCTTGCCGATGCGCTCCTTCTTGCCCTTGGTCGAGTTGATGACCTGGGCGCCGGAGTCGAGCTTGCCCGAGTAGACGCGGACGTAGGTCAGGCGGCCGAAGAACGGGTGCACGGCGACCTTGAACGCGAGCGCCGAGAAGGGCTCGGTCGAGTCCGCGTGGCGCATGATGACCTTCTCCTCGTCGCGGACGTCGTGCGCCTCGATGGCGGGGACGTCGAGCGGGGAGGGGAGGTAGTCCACGACAGCGTCGAGCATCGGCTGGACGCCGCGGTTCTTGAACGCCGAGCCGCAGAGCACCGGGTAGATCTCGGAGTTGACGGTCATCTTGCGGATGGCGCCCTTGATCTCCGCGACGGTGAGCTCCTCGCCGCCGAAGTACTTCTCGAGCAGCTCGTCGGAGGTCTCCGCGACGGTCTCGAGGAGCTTCTCGCGGTACTCCGCCGCCTTGTCGGCGAGGTCGGCCGGGATCTCCTCGATCTCGTACTTCGCGCCGAGCGCGACGTCACCCTTCGAGTCGCCGCGCCACGTGAGCGCGCGCATCTCGACCAGGTCGACGACGCCCTCGAAGGAGGACTCCGCGCCGATGGGCAGCTGGATGACCAGCGGCTTCGCGCCGAGGCGCTTGATGATCGTGTCGACCGTGTAGTAGAAGTCGGCGCCGAGCTTGTCCATCTTGTTGACGAAGCAGATGCGCGGGACGTCGTACTTGTCGGCCTGACGCCAGACGGTCTCGGACTGGGGCTCGACGCCCTCCTTGCCGTCGAAGACGGCGACGGCGCCGTCGAGGACGCGGAGCGAGCGCTCGACCTCGACCGTGAAGTCGACGTGACCGGGGGTGTCGATGATGTTGATCTGGTTCTTGTTCCAGAAGCAGGTCGTCGCGGCGGACGTGATCGTGATGCCGCGCTCCTGCTCCTGCGCCATCCAGTCCATCGTCGCGGCGCCGTCGTGGACCTCGCCGATCTTGTGCGTGATACCCGTGTAGAACAGGATGCGCTCGGTGGTGGTGGTCTTGCCGGCATCGATGTGGGCCATGATGCCGATGTTGCGGACCTTGTTCAGGTCGGTGAGCACATCTTGTGCCACGGAGTTCCTCCGATAGGTGATGGAGCCAGCGCACCGGGTTCATGGCCGAATGGCTGGGATTCTGGTGGTGGCGGTCGCCCGGTCGCGGGGATCGGGCGATCCGCCGCCGGGACCGGGCCCGCAGCGGTGACGCCGCGGGCCCGGTGGTCGCGGTCGCCCGGGGGCGGCCGCGGGGTGCGCTACCAGCGGTAGTGCGCGAAGGCCTTGTTCGACTCGGCCATCTTGTGGGTGTCCTCGCGACGCTTGACAGCGGCGCCCAGACCGTTCGACGCGTCGAGGATCTCGTTCATGAGACGCTCGGTCATCGTCTTCTCGCGACGGGCCTTCGCGTAGCTGGTGAGCCAGCGGAGCGCGAGGGTGTTGGCGCGGTGGGGCTTGACCTCGACCGGGACCTGGTAGGTCGAGCCGCCGACGCGGCGGCTGCGGACCTCGAGGGTCGGGCGGACGTTGTCGAGCGCCTTCTTGAGGGTGACGACCGCGTCCTGACCGTTCTTGCCGGCGACGCCCTCGAGGGCACCGTAGACGATGCGCTCGGCGAGGCCCTTCTTGCCGTCCAGGAGGATCTTGTTGACGAGCTGGCTGACGATGGGGGCGCCGTAGACGGGGTCTGCGACGACGGGGCGCTTGGGAGCGGGGCCCTTACGAGGCATTACTTCTTCTCCATCTTCGCGCCGTACCGGCTGCGAGCCTGCTTGCGGTTCTTGACGGCCTGGGTGTCCAGGGCGCCGCGAACGATCTTGTAGCGGACACCGGGGAGGTCCTTGACGCGACCGCCGCGCACGAGCACCATCGAGTGCTCCTGCAGGTTGTGGCCCTCGCCGGGGATGTAGGCGGTGACCTCGGTGCCGTTGGAGAGCTTCACGCGGGCCACCTTGCGGAGGGCCGAGTTCGGCTTCTTGGGCGTGGTCGTGTAGACGCGCGTGCAGACGCCGCGCTGCTGGGGGTTGGCCTTCAGGGCGGGCGCCTTGGTCTTGGTGACCTTCGGCGTGCGTCCCTTGCGGACCAACTGCTGAATCGTTGGCACTGGTTTTGCTCCTTGAATGCTGCACGGTGACAGCGGATCGATGGTCGACATTCGGCCCTCCCGTCTCCGGGAACGGCCGAGTTCATCTGGACCCGACGCACCCCGCGGCCCCGCGAGCGGGACCGGGAGGGTGAGGGGTATGCCGTGGGGGCCGCCCGATCGGACGAACCCGCGGATCCTCGCGGACCCGGTGGAGCGAAGTGCGGCGACCGCATCGACCCGGAGGCACGACACGAGCGCACGGCAAAGCGCACACCCGAAGAATATTACGGGGAGTGACGGGGCCGGTCAACCGAGCGGCGTTCGCCCTGGGAGATGCCGCAGCGCCGCGACGAGCCGCGCCGGGACTCCGCCCTCACTCCCGCTCGTCGCCCTCCCAGCCCCAGTGAGGGCTGCGGCCGCCGGCGTCGCGACGGGCCAGGAGCAGGAGGAACACGAGCTGGACGGCCGCCGCGAGCACGCCGGTCGCGATCGCGAAGACAGTGGGGGCGTGGTCGAGGATCCAGCCGAGGATCTCCCCCGGCTCCTGGCGGCCGAGCCCGTAGAGCGCTCCGCCCGTGACGAGGAAGAGCAGGTAGACGACGACCCCGGTCAGCAGCGTCGGGCCGAGGACGCGGTGGACGGCGGGACGGGCGGCGAGGGTCACCATCGCGACCAGCACGGCGACGACGCAGACCGCCACCGACACCGGCCCCAGCAGCGGACCGGCGTCGCGCTCGGGCACGACGTCCTGGTCCAGCAGGAGGCTGAGGACCCCGAACGCGCAGACGACCAGGGCGAGGTAGAGGAACGCGGCGAAGCCGGCCAGCGCGAGGCCGTAGCCCAGACCGGCTCCGCGGCCCTGCCCCTGCCCCTCCGGAGTCACGACTGCGCGGCCGCTTCGCGCTCGGCGTTGCGGCGCTTGACGCCCCGGGCGCGGGCCGCGATCGCGGCGCCGCCCCAGACGCTCGCCTCCCGGCCGAGGACGCCGGCGGCGAGGACCGCCGCGAGGACGGCGGGATCGCGGACGTAGTCGAGCGCGAGGGAGCGGTCGATCGGCAGGGCGAGCGGTCCGACGGCGCTCCAGCCGCCGACCAGCGCGGCCGCGGCCGTGAGGAGGGCGACGAGGAAGCCGCCGAGGACGTAGGCCCACCAGCCCGCGCGGTTCACGACCAGCACGATCAGCGCCAGGCCGACGAGGAACGCGGCCACCGGGGCGAGGAAGAGCGCGGTCGGCGCAGCGTCGAGCGCGAGGGCGACCGGGTCGCCGCCGACGCGGTCGACCAGCAGGCGGATCGCCGCCAGGGCGACGAGGTACAGGACGGCGAAGACCGCGGTCGTCAGGAGGGCGAGCGCGAGGCCCGCGAGGCGGTTGCCGGAGCGCCGGACCGGCTCGGGCTCGGCCTCGACCGGCCCGAGGGCGCTGGGGGCGGACGCCGCGGCGGCCGGGGCGGCGGGCTCGACGGTCGGCTGACGGCCCGTCACGGGTTCGGGCCAGACGTACTCCCGGGTCGGCTGGGGTCCGGTTCCGCCGGACGTCTCGGTCGCGGAGGGGATCCGCGTGGTCTCGGCGTCGCTGCTCCAGGTCACCCGGACAGCATAGGCACGCCTTCCGCCGCGCCCGGTGCGCCGCGCGGCTCCCCGTCGACGGGGGACAGCGCCGACCGTCTACTCGAGCGGGTGGAGGAGGCGGTGCAGGAACTGCCGGGTGCGAGGCTCCCGCGGCTCCCGGAGGATCTGCGCAGGGGCGCCCCGCTCGACGACCACGCCGTCGGCCATGAAGACGACCTCCGAGGCCACCTGCCGGGCGAACTCGAGCTCGTGCGTCACGACGAGCATGGTCCAGCCCTCCCCCGCCAGCTCCCGCATCAGCGAGAGCACGTCGCCGACCAGCTCCGGGTCCAGCGCCGAGGTGGGCTCGTCGAAGAGGAGCAGATCGGGCCGCAGCGCGAGCGCCCGGACGATGCCCACGCGCTGCTGCTGACCGCCGGAGAGCTCGAAGGGGTAGGCGCTCCCCCGGCCGCCGAGGCCGACGCGCTCGAGCAGGAGCTCCGCCTCCGGGACCACCTCGGACGCGGGACGGCGCTGCACTCGCAGCGGCCCCTCCGTCACGTTCTGGAGGACGGTCAGGTGCGGGAAGAGGTTGAAGTGCTGGAAGACCATCGCGGAGTGGTCGCGCAGCCCGGTCAGCGCCTTCCGTCCGACGCCGCGGTCGAAGTCGAGGACGCTGCCGTCGGCGAGCTCGACCACCCCGCCGTCCGGCACCTCGAGGCTGTTCAGCGAGCGCAGGACGGTGGTCTTGCCCGAGCCCGAGGGCCCGATCAGGGCGACGACCTCGCCGCGGCGGATCTCCAGGTCGATGCCGCGCAGCACCTCCACCCCGCCGAACGACTTGCGGAGGCCGCGGGCCGTGAGCACGGGCCGCGCGTCGGTCGGAGTGTCAGCGGGCGACATAGCGGTCCAATCGCTTCTCGAGCAGGCCCTGGCCGCTGGAGAGCACCAGGCAGATGAGCCAGTAGATCAGAGCGGCCTCGAGGTAGAGGAGCATGAACTCGCTCGACGCGGTGGCGATCTTCTGCGCCTGCCGGAAGAGCTCGGTCACCAGGATGAGGGAGGCCAGCGAGGTGTCCTTCACCAGCGAGATGAAGGTGTTCGACAGCGGCGGGACGGAGACGCGCGCGGCCTGCGGGAGGATGATGCGCCGCAGCGAGAGCGAGCGGCTCATGCCGATCGTGTGCGCCGCCTCCCACTGCCCCTTCGGGACGCTGAGGATCGCCGCGCGGATCACCTCCGCCGCGTAGCCGCCGACGTTGAGGGCGAACGCGATGGTGGCGCTGGGCCAGGGGTCGATCTTCAGTCCGAGGCTCGGCAGCCCGTAGAAGATCACGAACAGCTGCACCAGGAGCGGCGTGCCCCGGATGACGGAGATGTAGGCGCGCGCGACCCAGGAGAGGATCCGCACCCGCGAGAGCCGCATCAGGGCGACCGCCAGCGCGAGCACGAGCCCGATGGCGAAGCTCGCCAGCGCGAGCGGGATCGTCCCGACGATGCCCCCGGAGAGGATCGGCCAGAACGACCGGAGGACGAGGTCCATTGTGTTCTCCCGCCTTCGCGGGAGGATCCGCAGTCGGCTCGATCGGGTGGTGGCGTCGGGGGCGGATCGTGTCCGCCTCCTGGGGAATGCTGGCACGCTTCGCGCCGGGGCGGGCGCCCTTGCAGGCGGACCCGCGGCCTGAGCCGCTCCGCCGCTCCCCCGCGACGGGACCGCTCACGCACGAGACGGCCCCTCCCGGAAGGGGAGGAGCCGTCTCGGGGTGGGGCTACTGGGAGACGTCGGCTCCGAAGTAGCGCTCGGAGATGGAGGCGAGTGTGCCGTCCTCGCGCAGCTCGTCGAGGGCGGAGTCGACGGCCTCGACGAGGTCGTCCGAGCCCTTCGGGAAGGTGAAGGCGCTCTCGGAGGTGTCGTCGGTGGTGACGGCGACCTTGAGGCCCGCGGCCTGGTCGGGGTAGGTCGTGGACCAGTCGAGCCAGGTGAGGCGGTCGTTCACGGTCGCGTCGACGCGGCCCTGCTCGACGAGGGCGATGGCCTGCGCCCAGCCCTCGACGCCCTCGACCTCGGCGCCGTTCTCCTGCGCGACGGTGTACCAGTTGCTCGAGAGCGACTGCGCGGTGGTCTTGCCGGAGAGGCCGGCGAGGTCGGTGATCGAGGTGTCGCTCGAGGGGACGATCACGACGCCAGGGCTGACCGAGTACGGCTCCGAGAAGTCGTACTTCGCCTCGCGCTCGTCGTTGATCGAGACCTGGTTCGCGATCACGTCGAAGCGCGCTCCGTCCAGGCCCGCGAACATGGCGTCCCACTGCGTCTCCTGGAAGTCGGGCTCGACGCCCAGCTTCTCGGCCACGGCGGTGATCACGTCGACGTCGTAGCCGGTGAGGGCTCCCGTCCCGCCGTCGGCGTGGAAGGAGAAGGGCGGGTAGGTGCCCTCGGTGCCGATGGTGAGCTTCCCCGAGTCCTCGACCTCGGCCAGAGTCAGGCCGGAGCTGGCGGAGGCGGTGCCCTCGCCGCTCGAGCCGGAGACCACGTCGTCGGTCGAGGCGGGCGCGCAGCCGGCGAGGACCAGGGCGGCGGCGGCGGCGGTCGTGCCGAGCAGGACGCGCAGGGAGGTGCGGGCGGAGAGGGTCACGGTGTTGTCCTTCGGTGCATCACGGAGTCGTGGCGGTCCCGCTGCGCCGGATGCGGCGCGGGGATCGACGAGGGGACGGGTCGTCCCGGGGCGGACCGCTGCTCGGCGGAACCGCCCGGAGTGACGATAACCAGTGGAGGGGGCGGCCCTATTCCCGGATGTCGCCGTGTGACGCCGGGAGTCCGGCCAGGAAGTGCTCGGCACCGGCGACCTCGTCGCTCGTGAGGCCCGTCGCCGACTCCGGACGCACCAGGTGGAAGGGGGTGCTCTGCTCGCGGGCCCAGTCGTACGCGTCCTCGTGGAGGTTGTCGTCGATCCACACCACGGCGCCGATCGCGCCGCGCTCGGCGGCCGCCTCCAGCCACACCGCGACGGGCTGGAGCTTGCCCGTCCGGCCCGGGAACCGCGGGTCGCGCGGGAGGCCGCCGTCGAAGACGATCGCCTCCGTGCCCGCCGGCAGCCCGAGGTCCTGGGCGAGGACCCGCGTCAAGCGCGGCGGCCAGGTCGTGGCCCACACGATCGTGCCGACCGCGGCCAGACGGGCGACGAGCGCCGCCCGCTCCGGCTCGAGCTCCAGGCGGTGCGAGCCCGAGGCGCGATCGCTGCGGACGGAGGGGTTCAGGACGCCGTCGACGTCGAGCAGGATCAGGGCGGCCATGCCTGTCACCGTAGCGGCGGCGGGGCGGATCGCGCGAGGAGCGCTAGCGTGACGGGATGCCTCCGTCCCTCCTGCTGCCGGGAGGCCGCACAGCCGTGCTGGGGCCGGATCCCGTGCGGCCGGAGGCGCTGCTGCTCACGGTCGACGGCGCGGAGCAGTCGCTGATCGATCCGGGCGATCCCCGGGCTCTGCACCTCGAGTACCTCGCGCGCCTCGGCGCGGTGGTCGACGCCGCCGCCCCTTCCGGCGAGCCGCTGCGCGTGCTGCACCTCGGAGCCGGAGCCCTGGCCCTGGCCCGGTACGTCGCCGCGACCCGGCCGGGCTCCGAGCAGCTCGCGGTGGAGAGCGCGGCAGGACTCGTGGAGTTCGTGCTCGAGCACGCGCCGCTCCCCCGCGGCGCGCGCGTCCGACTCCTCACGGCCGACGCCGCAGGGCCCCTGCCGCCCTGGAGCGCCGACCTCGTCGTGCTCGACGTCTACGACGGGGACGAGATCCCGGAGCCGTTCTACCGCGCGTCCGTCCTCGCTCCGCTCGCCGCCCGCGTCGGCGCGGACGGGCTCCTCGCGGTCAACGTCGCCGACGACGCCGACCACCGGAGGCTGGACCGCCTGCGCGGGGTCGTCCGGGAGCTGCTCCCGGTCACCGCAGCGGTCGGATCGACCGCCTTCGTCGAGGGGCGCACCGGCGGGAACGCGATCCTGCTCGCCTCAGGCTCGGCGCTCGCCGACCACGTCGCCGGCCGCCTGCTGCGCGCCGGCCCGCACCCGGTCTCCGCCGCGGCGGATGGCGACGTCGTGGTCGCCGAGGTGGCGGTAGAAGTCGACCCGTGAGTCGAGAGTGACGCCGGTCTCGAGGTACTTGGCGCGGATCCGCTTGATGTAGGTGCGGACGGTGTGCTCGGCGACGCTGAGGTCGACCGCGACGGTGCGGACCGCGGCACCCGCTCCGTAGGCGCGCATCACCCGGCTCTCCTGCGGGCTCAGCACCGGGCGGCGCTCCTCGCGCCCGTGCACGAGCCGGTGGCGGGCGGTGTCCGAGATCCAGGTGCGGCCGGAGGCGACCGAGACGACCGCCGCCGCGAGCTCGCTGGGGTCGTCGCCCTTCCAGACGTACGCCGCTCTCTCCCGTCGCAGCACGGCCCGCACCGGCTCCAGGGAGTCGGAGGAGGAGAGCACGACGAGGCCGACGGTCCAAGCCGCCGCACGCTCGAGGGCGTCGGCCACCTCCTCGCCGGGCACGCCGTCCAGGTCGAGGACCGCGATGCGGTCGACGCCCTCCTCGTCGTGCGAGAACTGCGGCAGCAGCTGCGCGAGCAGCGCCTGCAGCGCGGCACGCTCGATCGCTGGTCCGTCGACGACGGCCAGCGTGAACCGATCGAATCCGGTCACGGGGGTCCCCTAGCAGGGGCAGGTTCGGGTCCGCCCCGGCTGCACCGTAGCGGTCCGCGACGTCGTCGTGCACGTGATGGGACATTCCGTCTCAGTGGGAGGACGCCCCAGAGCACTCCGGATCGGCTCACGGAGCGCGTGGAGGACCACCCGCGGCACCGTCTCCGGCTAGTGTCCCTCTCCATGGACGACAGCGCAGAGGGCTCCCGGCGGGCCCGGAGGATCCCCGCGGAGCAGGTCCGCAGCCGCATGATCGCCACGGCGCGCGACGTCGTCTCGAACCACGGCCTCACGGTGAGCTTCGCGCACCTGCCCATGGAGGAGTACATCCGCCTGGCCGGCGTGCCGCGCAGCTCCGTCTACCGGATCTGGAGCACGCGCGAGGAGTTCGTGGCCGACCTGGTCGGCGAGGTCTTCGTGCGGGACCGGTACGCGGAGGGCGCCGATCCCGAGGCCCAGCAGGAGATGCGCGAAGTCTACGAGCGCTCCACCGATCTGCTCTCCACGGCCGCCGGCCGCCGCCGGGTCGCCTGGGAGACCATCCGCATCGGCGCGCGGGCCAATGCCGAATCGCTCCGCCGCTCCGCCGACTGGTCGTCGTACAACGCGCTGCTCGCCTGCACCTTCTCGATGGAGGAGGGGCCTGCACGCGACGCCGTGCGCGCCACGGCGAAGCGGATCGAGGGCATGCTCACGCGCCGGATGCGCGACTTCTACGAGGAGACGCTGCAGGTCTTCGGCGGGACGATGCGCCCGGGATTCACGACGCTCCAGCTCGCCCACCTCACCGCGATCGTGATCGACGGGCTCGCCCACCGCGGCCGGCTCCTCGACGACGACCTCGACGCTCCGGTGACCGCCCCCGGCCTCGACGGCGAGCCGGTCGAGTGGACCCTGGCGGCCTGGACGATCCGCTCGATCGTCGACGGGATGCTGGAGCCGGTCGCGGAGGACTGAGCGGACCCCGCGACCCGGATCACTCGTCCGGTTCGGTGAACCCGTCGATCAGCAGCAGCACCGACACCACCGCCAGTGACGGCCCCTCGGGATCGGCCGGGTCGAGCGGGCCGGTCACCAGCTCCGGTGTCGCGATCCGCGCGATGCACAGCCCCTCGATCAGGGCCGAGACGGCGGAGGCGAGAGCGGCGGAGCCGCGGTCCGGGCGCAGCCGGAGCCCCGCCTCGGCGAGGGTGTGCTCGTAGTACTTCGCCATGTTGTCGATGAAGTGCAGCTGGCGGGACCGCAGAGCGGATCCGATGGCGGTCCGTGCCGGCTCCTCGTGCGAGCCCACCGCGCCGGCGAGAGCGATGAAGTTGCGCCAGTGCTGCGACGAGAAGACGTTGTCGACGTTCGCATCGACGGCGACCCGGACGGAGGCGATCAGGGCCTCGCGGCGCTGCGCCGGGGTCGGCTCGGGGTCGAGGCTGCGGTGGAGGTGGGAGTTCCCGGCCCGCAGGGACGGCTGGTCGAGGCGGGTGGCGAGGACCCGCTCCGGGATCGCGGCGATCAGCTCGTCGTAGAACGACTGGCGAGTGGGCCAGATCCGGTACACGGTGCTGCGCGGAACACCCGCCGAGCGGATGACGTCCTCGAGGGGCAGGTGGGCGACTCCGACGCGCAGGCCCTCGGCGCGGACGACCGCGAGAGCGGCGTCCAGCAGGCGGGTGCGGACCTGCTCGCGGGTCAGGCGGGGAGGACGCGCCGGCTCCTCCGCATCGAGGGGGTCGTCGCTCATCAGGCCTCCGGCGCCGGGATGCACGGAGGAGCCTCCGACATCTGCTGTCCAGCCGAGCGTACCCGGAGGGAGCGCGGAACGTGAGAGGAGATCGGAGACGGGCGCGGCCCGCGCATGCGGCTCGGGTGCCGCGCGGGCCGCGCTGCCTGTCCCCCAGGCGGCCTCCCCATGGGCCGGTCCGACCGTATGCTTCCCGACAGACGTCCGTCAACTGACGCGACATGGTGTCTCCTCGGCGGTGTCCGCCGACCGGTCACGAGGACCGCCTCCGGGACTCCTCCGCCGCCGGGAGCGCCCTCGCCGCGGTCTGCGCTCGAGAGGCGTGCGGAGCGGACAGCTCGCCCGCGACGACGTCCGACACGACGCCGGTGGCGTGCTCGACGAGGTCGACGTTCCGGGTCAGCCGCGCGTGGTGGCACGGGCTCGCGTCGACGTCGACCACGAGCTTCGCGAAGCGCAGAGCATCGCCGAGCCGCGCGAACGGCGAGAGCTCGGCGACGAGGGACGGCACGTCCGCCGCGGCGAGGTAGGTGTAGCGGCAGGTCGAGACCACGTAGTCGTCGACTCCGGCCGTCGCCGATCCGGTTGCGACCATGATGTCGCCGAGGTCGACCGGCGCGGTGGCGAGGCCGAGCGCCACCGCGGCGGTCACCTGGATGTCACCCACCAGTGCCGTCACGTGCACGCCGGCGGGCCAGGGCGGCAGGGAGCCGAGCTCGGTCGATCCCGTCCGCAGGCCCTTGCCCGCCGCCGAGGCGAGGGCGTCGATCATCGGCACTCCCGTGCACTCCCCCGCGTGCTCGGCGTCCTCCGAGACGGCGTCCCCGCAGGAGGCGAGCATCGCCGAGACGCTCAGCCGGCTCTGCGGGTCCAGTCCTGCGATCACCGCGGGGCTGACCTGGCCGGAGTCGTCGACCATTCGTCCGAGGCGCTCCGCGACGTCGGATCCCGTGTTCGGGGTGCCGAAGGTGAGGACGGACGAGACCATCGAGGCGACGGCGGTCCCGTCGACCGAGCCGCTCAGCGCCTGGCGGGCGGCGAGCCCTCCCATCGAGTGCGCGACGACGACGGCGCGGTGCCCGGTCGCGGAGACGAGGCAGGCGATCGAGGAGGCGAGCGCGTCGCTGATCCCCGGGTCGGTGACCCAGCGCGCGGCGAGCCGGCGGTAGTCGAAGGTGTAGACCGCGGCGCCGTCGATCTGCTGCAGCCGGCCGAGGAGGGACGGCTCGGGAGCGTCGAGCGGAGCGGTCGCCGACTCCGACGACACCATGTCGACGAGATGGGAGAAGGCCCCTGTGCGGTCGGCGTCGTGCGTCGCCGTGCCCAGCCAGCCGTGCAGCATCACGATGGGGACCAGGGCGGCGGCGGAGCGCGGCCGGACGTCGTCGCCCGTGAGCACGGGAGCCAGCTCGGCGACGCCGCAGGACGAGGGTGCGACCGCCTCGCCCGCCTCCGCCCGCCCCGCGGGCACCACGACGACGCCGACCACCACGAGCAGTGCGGCCAGCACGACGATCACGAGTCTCATCCGCGCGTTTCCTCACGTGCCGCGACCAGGACGGGGAACGGGTACAGGCTCGACCCGACGAGCACGCATCGAGTCAATCACCCCGCTCCTGCGGGGGAGGACGCTCGTCGCGAACGGGCGGCCCCCCGTGCGGGTGACCGCGGGCCGGGCACGACGAAGGCCCCGCCGGTGTCCCGACGGGGCCTTCGATCGTTCAGCTCACCTGGATCAGCTGTAGTTGCCCGGCTCGTAGCCGTCGCTCGAGAACGAGTCGAAGTCGACGAACGAGAGGTCGGCGTCGCTGAACGCGGCGTCGTCGGCGAAGATGCGGTTGGGGTACCGCTCGGCCTTCGCCTCCTCGGTCGCCTCGACCGACACGTTCCGGTACTTGGGCAGACCGGTTCCCGCCGGGATCAGCTTTCCGATGATCACGTTCTCCTTCAGGCCCATCAGCGGGTCGCGCTTGCCCTCCATGGCCGCCTGCGTGAGGACGCGGGTGGTCTCCTGGAAGGACGCGGCCGACAGCCACGACTCGGTCGCGAGCGAGGCCTTGGTGATGCCCATGACCTCCTGGCGGGCGGACGCTGTCCGCTTGCCCTCGGTCAGAGCCGCACGGTTGACCTCGCTGTAGCGCGAGCGGTCGACGAGCTCGCCCGGCAGCAGCTCCGTGTCGCCGTGGTCGACCACGGTGACCTTGCGGAGCATCTGACGCACGATGACCTCGATGTGCTTGTCGTGGATCGGCACACCCTGCGAGCGGTAGACGCCCTGGACGCCGCCCACCAGGTGCTTCTGGACCTCGCGGACGCCCAGCACGCGCAGGACCTCCTTGGGGTCGACCGTTCCGACGTGCAGCTGCTGCCCGAGCTCGACGTGCTGGCCGTCCTCGATGAGGAGCTGCGAGCGCTTGAGCACCGGGTAGATGACCGCCTCGTCGCCGTTGTCCGGCTGGAGGATGACGCGGCGGGCACGGTCGGTGTCCTCGATGGTGATCCGGCCGGCGGCCTCCGCGATCGGCGACGCGCCCTTGGGGGTGCGGGCCTCGAAGAGCTCCTGCACGCGGGGAAGACCCTGCGTGATGTCGTCGGCCGAGGCCGATCCACCGGTGTGGAAGGTGCGCATCGTGAGCTGCGTGCCGGGCTCGCCGATCGACTGGGCCGCGATGATGCCGACGGCCTCTCCGATGTCGACGAGCTTGCCGGTGGCGAGCGAGCGGCCGTAGCAGGCCGCGCAGACGCCGACGGCGGACTCGCAGGTCAGGACGGAGCGCACCTTGATGTGGCGCACGCCCGCTCCGACCAGCTTCTCGATGAGCACGTCGCCCACGTCCTCGCCGGCCTCGGCGACGAGCTCGCCGGCCTCGTTCGACGCCGGGGTGGCGAGCGAACGGGCGTAGACGGAGTTCTCGACGTTGGAGTCCTTGATCCAGGCGCCGGTGGCGTCCTGGAGCATGATCGGCAGGTCGAGGCCCTTCGAGGTGCCGCAGTCCTCCTCGCGGATGATGACGTCCTGCGAGACGTCGACGAGTCGACGCGTCAGGTAGCCCGAGTCCGCGGTGCGGAGCGCGGTGTCGGCCAGGCCCTTGCGGGCACCGTGCGTGGCGATGAAGTACTCGGCGACCGACAGGCCCTCGCGGTACGAGGAGATGATCGGTCGGGCGATGATCTCGCCCTTCGGGTTGTTCACCAGGCCTCGCATGCCGGCGATGTTGCGCACCTGCAGCCAGTTGCCGCGGGCACCGGAGGTGACCATGCGGTTGATGGTGTTGTCCGTCGGGAAGTTCGCGCGCATGGCCTTGGCGACCTCGTCGGTCGCCTCGGTCCAGATCTTCACGAGCTCCTGGCGGCGCTCGGCCTGAGTGGTCAGACCCTTGTCGTACTCGGACTCGACCTTCGCGGCCTTCTTCTCGTAGCCCGCGATGATCTCGGGCTTCGACGGAGGCGTGAGGATGTCGGACAGCGCCACGGTGACACCCGAGCGGGTGGCCCAGTAGAAGCCGGCGTCCTTGATCCGGTCGAGGGAGGCGGCGACCTCCACCTTCGGGTAGCGCTCCGCGAGGTCGTTGACGATCCCGGAGATGGTCGTCTTGTCGGCGACCTGCTCGAAGTAGGGGTAGTCGACCGGCAGCGCCTCGTTGAAGAGGGCGCGGCCGAGCGTGGTCTCGAGGAGGACCGGCGCGGTGACCTTGCCGTTCTCGTCGATCTCGACGCCCTCGGGTGCCTGACCCTGCGCGAAGTACACGTCCGACATGCGGATCCTGACCTTCGAGTTCAGGTGCAGCGAGCCCTGGTCCTTCGCGAGGATCGCCTCCGAGACGGAGGAGAACGCGCGGCCCTCGCCGGCGGCGCCCTCGCGGATCGTCGTCAGGTGGTGGAGGCCGATGATCATGTCCTGCGTGGGCAGGGTGACCGGACGGCCGTCCGAGGGCTTGAGGATGTTGTTCGACGCGAGCATCAGGATGCGCGCCTCGGCCTGGGCCTCGACGGACAGCGGCAGGTGGACGGCCATCTGGTCGCCGTCGAAGTCCGCGTTGAACGCGGCGCAGACGAGCGGGTGCAGCTGGATCGCCTTGCCCTCGACCAGCTGGGGCTCGAAGGCCTGGATGCCGAGACGGTGCAGCGTGGGCGCGCGGTTCAGCAGGACGGGGCGCTCGCGGATGATCTCCTCGAGCACGTCCCACACCTGCGGGCGCGAGCGCTCCACCATGCGCTTGGCGGCCTTGATGTTCTGCGCGTGCGACAGGTCGATCAGGCGCTTGATCACGAACGGCTTGAACAGCTCCAGCGCCATCTGCTTGGGCAGACCGCACTGGTGCAGCTTGAGCTGCGGGCCGACGATGATGACCGAGCGGCCCGAGTAGTCGACGCGCTTGCCCAGCAGGTTCTGGCGGAAGCGACCCTGCTTTCCCTTGAGCATGTCGCTCAGGGACTTCAGGGCGCGGTTGCCGGTTCCGGTGACGGGGCGGCCGCGGCGGCCGTTGTCGAAGAGGGCGTCGACCGCCTCCTGGAGCATGCGCTTCTCGTTGTTCACGATGATCTCGGGGGCACCGAGGTCGAGCAGGCGGCGGAGTCGGTTGTTGCGGTTGATCACGCGACGGTAGAGGTCGTTCAGGTCGCTGGTCGCGAACCGGCCTCCGTCGAGCTGCACCATCGGGCGCAGCTCCGGCGGGATGACCGGGACGACGTCGAGGACCATCGCGGCCGGCGAGTTGCCGGTGGCGAGGAACGAGTTGACGACGCGCAGGCGCTTGATGGCGCGGATCTTCTTCTGACCCTTGCCCTCGGCGATCTGCAGGTGCAGCGTCTCGGCCTCGGCCTGGAGGTCGAACTGCTCGAGGCGCTTCTTGATCGCCTCGGCGCCCATGTAGGCCTCGAAGTAGACGCCGTACCGGTCGACGAGCTCGTTGAAGACCGCGTCCTCGGGCTTGAGGTCGCCGACCTTGAGGGTGCGGAACTGCTCCCACACGCTCTCGAGCCGCGCGATGTCCTCGTCGAAGGACTTGCGGATCTGGCCCATCTCCTTCTCGGCGCCGTCCTTGGTGCGGCGCTTCTGGTCGCTCTTGGCGCCCTCCGCCTCCAGGGCGGCGAGGTCGGTCTCCAGGCGCGCCAGACGGTCCGCGATGCGGGAGTCGCGCTGGTCCGAGAGGGTCTTGATCTCGAGCCGGAGCTCGTTCTCGAGGCCGGGCATGTCGGCGTGACGGCCGTCGTCGTCCACGTCGATGATCATGTACGCCGCGAAGTAGATGACCTTCTCGAGGTCCTTCGGCGCCATGTCCAGCAGGTATCCGAGGCGCGAGGGGACGCCCTTGAAGTACCAGATGTGGGTGACGGGGGCGGCGAGCTCGATGTGGCCCATCCGCTCGCGGCGGACCGAGGACTTGGTGACCTCGACGCCGCAGCGCTCGCAGACGATGCCCTTGAAGCGGACTCGCTTGTACTTGCCGCAGGAGCACTCCCAGTCGCGAGAGGGACCGAAGATCTGCTCGCCGAACAGGCCGTCCTTCTCGGGCTTCAGGGTGCGGTAGTTGATGGTCTCGGGCTTCTTCACTTCACCGTGCGACCAGCGACGGATGTCATCGGCCGTTGCGAGGCCGATGCGCAGCTCATCGAAAGTGGTTACGTCGAGCAATGTTTTCTCCTTGTCGGAAAACAGGGTGTCTCGTCAGAGACGGGAGGTCGTCAGATGCTGGCGCGGATCAGATGTCGTCGACGGAGGACGACTCGAACCGGGAGGAGATGTTGATGCCGAGCTCTTCCGCGGCGCGGTAGACCTCGTCATCGGTGTCGCGCAGGCTGACCGCGGTGCCGTCGGCCGAGAGGACCTCGACGTTCAGGCACAGGGACTGCATCTCCTTGATGAGGACCTTGAAGGACTCCGGGATGCCGGGCTCCTGGATGTTCTCGCCCTTGACGATGGCCTCGTACACCTTCACTCGGCCGAGGATGTCGTCCGACTTGATGGTGAGGAGCTCCTGGAGGGCGTAGGCGGCGCCGTAGGCCTCGAGGGCCCACACCTCCATCTCGCCGAAGCGCTGTCCGCCGAACTGCGCCTTACCACCGAGCGGCTGCTGGGTGATCATCGAGTACGGGCCCGTCGAGCGCGCGTGGATCTTGTCGTCGACGAGGTGGTGCAGCTTCAGGATGTACATGTAGCCGACCGAGACCGGGTCCGGGAAGGGCTCCCCGGAGCGGCCGTCGAACAGCTGCGTCTTGCCGGACGAGCCGATCAGGCGCTCTCCGTCGCGGGTCGGGGTGGTGGAGTCGAGGAGCCCTGCGAGCTCCTCCTCCGCCGCGCCGTCGAAGACGGGGGTCGCGACCTTGGTGCCGGGCGCCGCCTCACGGGCGTGCTCGGGCAGGCGCGCGGCCCACTCCGGCTGGCCCTCGACCTTCCAGCCCTGCTTCGCGATCCAGCCGAGGTGGATCTCGAGGACCTGGCCGAAGTTCATGCGGCCGGGGACGCCGAGCGGGTTGAGGACGATGTCGACCGGGGTGCCGTCGGCGAGGAACGGCATGTCCTCGACCGGCAGGATCTTCGAGATGACGCCCTTGTTGCCGTGGCGGCCGGCGAGCTTGTCGCCCTCGGTGATCTTGCGCTTCTGGGCGATGTAGACGACCACGCGCTGGTTGACGCCCGAGCCGAGCTCGTCGTCGCCGTCCTGCGCGTCGAACACCTTGACGCCGATGATCGTGCCCTGCTCGCCGTGTGGCACCTTCAGCGACGTGTCGCGGACCTCGCGGCTCTTCTCGTTGAAGATCGCGCGGAGCAGGCGCTCCTCGGCCGAGAGCTCGGTCTCGCCCTTGGGCGTGACCTTGCCGACGAGGATGTCGCCGGGGCGGACCTCGGCGCCGATGCGGATGATGCCGCGCTCGTCCAGGTCGGCCAAGAGCTCCGGGCTGACGTTGGGGAGGTCGCGGGTGATCTCCTCCTTGCCGAGCTTGGTGTCGCGGGCGTCGACCTCGTACTCCTCGATGTGGATCGAGGAGAGGACGTCGTCCTTCACCAGGTTCTGGCTGAGGATGATCGCGTCCTCGAAGTTGTGGCCCTCCCACGGCATGAACGCGACGAGCAGGTTCTTGCCCAGCGCGAGCTCGCCGTTCTCGGTGGCGGGGCCGTCGGCGACGACCTCGCCGACCTCGATGCGCTCGCCGGCCGAGACGACCACGCGGTTGTTGTACGAGGTGCCCTGGTTGGAGCGGTCGAACTTGCGGAGGAAGTAGGTCTGCGTGCCGCCCTCGTCCAGCTGGACGGTGACGGAGTCGGCGGAGACCTCCTGGACGACACCGGCCTTGTCGGCGGTGATGACGTCGCCGGCGTCGATGGCCGCGAAGCCCTCCATGCCGGTTCCGACGACGGGCGACTCGCTGCGCAGCAGCGGGACGGCCTGACGCTGCATGTTCGCGCCCATGAGCGCGCGGTTCGCGTCGTCGTGCTCGAGGAACGGGATCAGCGAGGTCGCGACCGAGACCATCTGGCGCGGCGAGACGTCCATGTAGTGGACGCGCTCGGCGTCGACGAGCTCGACCTCTCCGCCCTTGGGGCGGACCAGGACCTTGCCCTCCGCGAAGCGGAAGTCCTTCGTGAGGGGGGCGTTCGCCTGGGCGACCAGGTACTCGTCCTCCTCGGACGCGGTGAGGTAGTCGATCTGCGAGGTGACGGTGCCGTCGACGACCTTGCGGTACGGGGTCTCGATGAAGCCGAACGAGTTGATGCGCGCGAAGGACGCGAGCGATCCGATCAGGCCGATGTTCGGGCCTTCCGGGGTCTCGATCGGGCACATGCGGCCGTAGTGCGAGGGGTGGACGTCGCGGACCTCGACGCCGGCGCGCTCGCGGGAGAGTCCGCCGGGGCCGAGCGCCGACAGGCGGCGCTTGTGGGTCAGACCCGCGAGCGGGTTGTTCTGGTCCATGAACTGCGACAGCTGGCTGGTCCCGAAGAACTCCTTGATCGCGGCGACGACGGGGCGCACGTTGATCAGGGTCTGCGGGGTGATCGCCTCGATGTCCTGCGTGGTCATGCGCTCGCGGACGACGCGCTCCATGCGGGACAGTCCGGTGCGGACCTGGTTCTGGATCAGCTCGCCGACCGCGCGGATTCGGCGGTTGCCGAAGTGGTCGATGTCGTCGACGTCGAGACGCAGCTCGACCGACTCGCCGTCGCGCACGCCGGGGAGGGCGGTGCGGCCGTCGTGCAGGGCGACCAGGTACTTGATGGTCGCGATGATGTCCTCGACCGTGAGCACCGAGTCGGACAGCGCCTTGTCGATGCCGAGCTTGCGGTTGATCTTGTAGCGGCCGACCTTCGCGAGGTCGTAGCGCTTGGAGTTGAAGTAGAAGTTGTCCAGCAGCGCGCGGGCGGCCTCGGCGGCGACCTGCTCGCCCGGACGGAGCTTGCGGTAGATGTCGCGGAGGGCGTCCTCCTTGGTGAGGATGTTGTCCTTCTCGAGGGTCAGCTCGATCGACTCGTAGCCGGCGAACTGCTCGAGGATCTCCTCGCTCGTCAGGCCGAGGGCCTTGAGGAACACGGTGACCGACTGCTTGCGCTTGCGGTCGATGCGCACGCCGACCTGGTCGCGCTTGTCGATCTCGAACTCGAGCCAGGCGCCGCGGCTCGGGATGACGCGGGCGGAGTAGATGTCCTTGTCGGACGTCTTCTCCTGCTGGCGCTCGAAGTAGACGCCGGGGCTGCGCACGAGCTGGGACACGACGACACGCTCGGTGCCGTTGATGATGAACGTGCCCTTCTCGGTCATCAGCGGGAAGTCGCCCATGAAGACCGTCTGGGTCTTGATCTCACCCGTGAGGTGGTTCATGAACTCGGCCTCGACGTACAGCGGAGCGGCGTAGGTCTTGCCGCGCTCCTTGCACTCCTCGATCGTGTACTTCTCGGGCTCGAGGTACGGGTTCGTGAAGCTCAGCTGCATCGTCTCGCTGAGGTCCTCGATCGGGGAGATCTCCTCGAAGATCTCGTCGAGGCCGGAGTTGGCGGGGAGGTCCTCCCGGCCGGCGGCCTTCGCCTCGGCGACGCGGGTCTTCCACGCCTCCGAGCCGACGAGCCAGTCGAAGCTCTCGGTCTGCAGCGCGAGCAGATCCGGAACGGTCAGGGTGTCGCTGATCTTGGCGAACGAGAGACGCGAAGCTCCGCGTCCGTTCTTGGGTGAGGTGGTGGTCGCGGTGGACGCAGCAGCCAAGGAAGGAACCTCCGTAGACCCTCGCGGGTCTCAATCTGTGGGATGTGTGGAGTGGGCTCCCGCCGGACGGGCCGCCACCCCTGCCCGCACGCCGTGCGGACCGAGGCGACTCGGTCTTGGGGGCGGGGCTAGAGTGTGGCAACGGCATCCACCATCTGATGCCGGGTTCCGGTGACCTGCCGACCGCGATATGAGGGCATGGGTACTCGGGAGCGCAAAGTACGAATATAGCCGCATCGCGCCACGCCGCGCAAGTGCGGATGCTTGCGCCGCCCCGCGGGGTCCGGTATACGAGGCCACGGCCTCCCGGATCGATCCGACCGGGCCCGGCGCGGAGCCCCGCCGTCCCGCCGCCGCGGCAGACTGGTCGGATGCAGGAACGCACCGGCCGCCGACGCGGAGACGACTCCGAGCACCCCCGCGCCGTGCTCGCCAGCGGGTACACCGCGCGGATCGAGCCCGACCGGCACTCGCCCGAGGCGGCGACCCTGGTCGTCGACGGCACTCCGCAGTCGCACGTCGACCTCGCGGATCCGACGCACCTCTCCTTCGAGTACGTCCGCCGGATCGGCCACGCGATCGACCTCGTCGCCCCCGAGGGCGAGAGCGTCACGGCGCTCCACCTGGGCGCCGGAGCGCTGACCCTCCCCCGCTACGTCGCCGCGACCCGGCCGGGCTCGCGCCAGCAGGTCGTCGAGATCGAGGGCGCTCTGGTCGAGCTGGTGCGCGAGGCGCTCCCGCTCCCCCGCGGGGCGCAGATCCGCATCCGCCAGGGCGACGCCCGCGAGGTGCTCGGCAAGCTGCCGCCCGGGCTGCGCAGCACGGTCGACGTGGTCGTCGTCGACATCTTCTCGGGCGCGCGCACTCCCGCGCACGTGACCAGCGCCGAGTTCTACGGGGCGATCGCGCCGCTGCTCGCCCCCGGCGGCCTGGTCGCGGTGAACGTGGCCGACGGCGGCGCGCTCGCCTTCGCCCGCGCCCAGGCCGCGACGCTCGCCTCCGTCTTCGCGCACACCGCGATCATGACCGACACCCAGATGCTCAAGGCCAAGCGCTTCGGGAACGTGGTGATGCTCGCCTCGGCCGATCCGCTGCCGCTCGACGGCCTGCCGCGGCGCCTCGCCTCCGACCCCGCGCCCTCCAAGCTGGTGCAGGGGCGGGAGCTCGAGAACTTCATCGCCGGCGCCCTCGTCGTCACGGACGAGACCGCCACCCCGTCGCCGCTGCCGGCGCGGAGCATCTTCCAGGTGCGACGGGGCTGACCCGGGCCGCGCGTCGGGGCGCCGTCCGGGGACCCGCCGGTACACTCGACGCCGGGGTCAGCGACCCCGACCGTCCTCTCGTCCGCCGCGCGCGACGATCCGGATCCGCACTCCACGAGGAAGCATCGCCCTGAGCATCATCATCCGCCACGACCCCGCGACCCTCCACGAGGAGATCGACGTCGACGCCGCCCAGGAGCGCCTAGAGGAGATCGGCGCGCTGCGCAGCCTCGCCGCGCTCACCGAGAAGGCGGAGCTGCTGCGCCTGCTCGGGCGCGTCGACGAGGCGTGGGACCTCGCGAACGAGGCCGTCCGCCGCACCCGCTTCTCCGGCGACCGCGCCGAGCTGCTCACCGCCCGTGTCAACCGCGCCCGCCTCATGCAGCTGCGGGGCCGCACCGACGAGGCCCTCTCGGAGCTCGCGCTCTGCGTCGAGGAGGCGCGCACGCACGAGTGGCACCTCGAGCACTCCTTCGCGCTCAAGCACCGCGGCCTCACCTTCTTCGAGCTGGGCGAGTACGGCCGGGCGATGCGCGACTTCGACGCCGCGACCGCCCTCGGCGAGCGCGTCGGGGTCCCCGAGGAGGAGCTCGAGGTCGCGCGCCTGGGCTACGCCGCCGCCTCCGAGTTCCAGGACGGGACCGACCGCGAAGCCCGCACCGACGGCACCGCCCGCGGCCGCCGCCGCGCCGACGGCGACGAGTCCTAGGAAGCGCCACCGGTGGCCGACCTCGAGGACGTGGCCCGCTGGGCCGACGCGCTGATCGAGGAGCACCTCGACCCCTCCTGGTCCTTCGCGCTCGACCACGCGCGCACCCGCGGCGGCGCCTGCCACTGGACGCGCCGCCGGATCACGGTCTCGCGCCACCTCGCCGCCCGCTGGAGCGACGAGGAGGTCCGGCAGACACTCCTGCACGAGGTCGCTCACGCGCTCGCGGGGCCCGACGCCGGGCACGGACCGCAGTGGCGGCGGATCGCGGCGCGGCTCGGCTACACGGGATCGCGCACCCACAGCAACCCGACCGCGGACGAGCTCGCGCCGTGGGTCGGCATCTGCCCAGGCGGACACCTCTTCTACCGCCATCGCCGGCCCACCCGGCCCCTGGCCTGCGGCCGCTGCGCGCGCCGGTTCGAGCCCGCGAACGCGATCCAGTGGCGGCGCCGACCGGTCCCGGCGCCGTGACCCCGGACGAGGCCTCTCACGGCGGCCGCACGCCGGTCACCGGGCAGTGGCTCCCCGAGGCCGACGGCCGGCGCTGGTGGTTCGACTCCGGAAGCCTCGCACTCGACTTCGCCACGACAGGAGCACTGCCTCCGGGAGCGGCCGAGCACCTCGACTCCGACGCCGCCCTGGCCGCCTGGCTCGCCGAGCGCTTCGAGGCGGTCGGCCCCGAGAGCCGGGACGCGCGCCTCGACGACGCGCTGATGCTCCGGGGCGCGATCGCCCGGCTGGCCGTCGCGGCCGAGGCCGGCACCGCGCCCGACCCGCGCGACGTCGACGTGGTCAACCTGGTCGCGGCGATGCCCGACATCCCACCGGTGCTGGGCGGAGGGTCGCGGCAGGCAGGACGGCTCCATGCGGCGGGCAGGCAGGCGCTCGCGTCCATCGCCCGGGAGGCCGTGGGGCTGCTGGGCCCGGCCGTGGCCGGACGGCTGAGGCGCTGCGCGGATCCGGAGTGCCGGATGCTCTACCTCGACACGTCCCGCGCCGGGTCGCGCCGCTGGTGCTCGATGCAGCGCTGCGGGAACCGGTCGAAGGTCCGGGCGTACCGGGCGCGCGCCGCCGCCCCGCGCGGCTGACGCACTGCCGCGGCACCGGGAGCGGCGCCGCGGCGGGACGAGTCAGTCGGAGACGCGGACCGAGCGGTCGAAGGCGACGTAGCCCGAGAAGTCCTTGCCGACGCGGTCGAACGCCGTCGGGTAGGGGTGCGGGTACGACCAGGCCTTGTCCTTCTGCAGGCCGTCGCCGGTCTGCACCGAGAAGTACTGGCACTCGCCCTTCCACGGGCAGGTGTAGGGCGTGGGGCTCTCGACGAGCACGCCCTCGGCGATGCTCGACGGCGGGAAGTACCAGTTGCCCTCGATCGAGATCAGGTCGGAGTCGGGGGCGTCGGCGAGGACGACGTCGTTGAGGACGGCTTTCATGCGGGCCAGCTTTCGGTCGGGGCGGGGGGCGGAGGGACCGCCTCCGCCGAACGCTACGCCGGGGGCGGGCGAGTGGTCGAGGCGGCGGCTCGGATCCGCAGGGGCTTGTGCGCTCCGCGGACGCCCTGCACCGCTCGGAGGCCGCGCCCGCCGGAGCGGCGGGTCAGCGGAGGACCGCCACCTCGTCGACGGTGTCGACCCGGGCGGCGGCGCGGACCTCGTCCGCCCGCCCCTCGGCGGCGAGCAGGCGGCCGGACTCGGACGCGGTGAGCAGATGCGCGCACGCCCGGCGCAGGCCCTCGTAGGACGCGCAGGCCACCGCGGCCTCGGGCGAGACGTGGTCGATGCCCAGCCCGATGAGCGCGTCGACGACGGCGCCGGCCGCCAGCTGGTCCTCCATCGCGAACCGCGCCGCTCCGCTGTCGTCGACGTCGCCGAGTGCGATCACGTTGACGCTGGTGCGCCCGCCGTTCTCGTGCTGGCGCTCCAGGATCCAGCGGGCGACGGCCGAGCGGTCGGCCAGGCCCGCGCGGACGACGCGGCCCTCCACTCCCCCGAGGTCGGGGCTCTCGCCTCCGGGCAGAGCGTCGACGAGCACCGTGACGTGGGCGGGGGCGAGCACGCGGAGGGCGCGGGCCCCCCACTCGAAGCGGATCTGGTAGGTCGACTGGTCGACGGAGGCGGCGGGAGCGGTCACCCTGACACGGTAGCGAGCCCCGGAGGCGCATACACGTCCGGGGCTCCGCGCGCACCCGGTTCCCGCGCAGGGGCGGGCGGAGGAGGATGTCCCTCGTGAAGGTGATGCTCAAGCACGTGCTCGACACCGACGCCGACTCCGCCTGGCGCGCCCTGCAGAGTCCGGCCGTGTTCCGGGAGGTGATGTCCCCGCTCCTGACCGCCGCGTCGCTGGACGAGGGCGGCTTCCGCCCGACCTGGGGGCTCGGCTCCCACGAGGTCGCGATGGACGCCCTCGGGATCGTGCCGATGGGCGCGCAGGAGATCGACCTCTCCTACCGCCGCGTCCCCTCGATGCCCGACGTGCGGATCCTGCGCGACAGCGGCGGGCCCCTCACGGGCTCCCTCCGCCTCATCACCGCGTGGGACCACCGCATGGCCGTGGCCCCGCTCCCCGACGGGCGCACGCTCTTCCGCGACCGCCTCGAGTTCTCGGCGGGTCTCGCCTCGGCCGCGCTCTGGCCTTCGATGTGGGCGTTCTGGCAGTGGCGCGGCATCCGCATCCGCTCCCTCGCCCCGTCCTGGCGCCACGATCTCGGTGCCGACACCCGCCCGCGCGGGGAGTCCGCCGCATGAGCCCCGACGGCGTCGCCGAGGAGGAGACCGAGCTGTCGCGCTCGGAGCTCCTGCGCCTCCAGTGGCCCTCCGCCGACGAGGAGGAGCAGGACGACGACGGCGTCTCGCCCCGCCGCCGCCTCACGACGGCGGTCGAGGTGTCGGACTGGCGCCGCCATGTCCAGGCCCTCTACGCGGAGGTGCGCCGGCTCTCGAACGTGGACCTGCTCGCCGCGCACGCGTCCTGGATCCGCGGGCGCAACGCGCTCTTCGCGCAGCACCCCTCCACCCCCCTCCTCCCGGCCGACCGCGCGCACTTCCGCTCGCTGCCGATCGCGCCCTACGACGCGGCCTGGCGCTTCGAGCTCGAGGTGGCCCCGGCCGAGGAGGCGCGGCGGATGGACGTGGAGACCGGCACCGACGGCACCGTCCCCTTCGAGCTGATCGGCACGGTCGAGGTGCCGGACACCGGCAGCCTCGACGTCTGGCGCCTGGCGTCCTACGGCGGAGGCCTGTTCCTGCCGGTCAAGGACGCCCTCGCGGGGACACCCGGCGGCACCTACGGCGGCGGCCGCTACCTCCTGGACACCGTGAAGGGCGCCGACCTCGGCCCGGGCTCCGCCCCGGGGACGCTGGTGCTCGACTTCAACTTCGCCTACAACCCCTCCTGCGCCTACGACCCGGCCTGGGCCTGCCCGCTCGCCCAGGCGGGCAACCGGCTGCCGGTCGAGGTGCCGGTCGGCGAGCGCTACCGGGGCTGACACCGACCCTGGACGTTCTCGGAGGGGCGGCCGATAGCCTCCGGGCGGCGCCGTCGTGCGCCGGAAAGCAGGAAAGCCGCATGCCCCGTCCCGTCCTCCTCGTCACCGGAACCTCCACCGGCATCGGCCGCGCCACAGCGATCGAGGCCGCGCGCGCGGGCTGGCGGGTGGTCGCCACCGTGCGGGATCCGGAGCGGGCGGAGGGCCTGCACGCCGCCGCCGCCGAGGCCCGCGTCGAGCTCGACCTGCGGGCGCTCGACCTGACCGACGCGGACTCCGTCGCCGGCTGCCTCCGCGCCGTGGAGGAGGAGCTCGGCGGTCTCGACGCCCTCGTGAACAACGCCGGAGCCGGCCACCTCGGCACCCTCGAGCTGGAGGATCCGGAGGAGCTGCGCCGCGTGATGGAGGTCAACTTCTTCGGCACCGTCGCGGTCACCCGCGCCGCGCTGCCGATGCTGCGCTCGTCCCGCGGCCGCATCGTCACCGTCTCGAGCGTCGGCGGCGCGATCGGGCAGCCGTTCAACGAGGACTACTGCGCGGCGAAGTTCGCGGTCGAGGGGTTCTTCGAGGCACTCGCCCCCGTCGCCGCCTCCGTCGGCGTCCACGTGTCGCTGATCGAGCCGGGAGCGGTCCGCAGCAGCTTCGTCGAGAACGTCGGCATCGACGCGGCGGCGATGCTCGCGCAGGCCGGCCCCTACTCGCCGGCGCTCGGCGCCTACCTCGACCGCGCCGCGTCGTCCTTCTCCTCGACCCACGCGCAGGACCCGTCCGACGTCGCCGCCGTCATCCTGAAGACCCTGCGCGACCCGGAGCCGGCCTTCCGCGTGCAGACCTCGGACTGGGCGGGCGACTTCGTCGGGACCAAGCTGAGCGACCGCGACGGCTCCCGCGTGCAGGCCGCGATGCGCGGATGGATCGGCATCCACTAGAGTGGGATGGTGCGAGCGCAGCGACTGCGCTCCCCCGCGTCGTAGAACGCCCCTTGTCCCCTAGGACTCTGACCGTCGAGGATCCGTCCCGACCATCTGGCGCACGTGCATGAGGCCCCCGGCCGCGCGCACCGAATCGTACGGCGAACGGATGTGACCACCGTCACCTTCGCCCGAACGCCGATCACCCGCGCCCCGGCCACCGCCCGCGCGTCCTCGATCGGCATGATGCCCCCGAAAGGCACCACTCCATGTCGAACACCCCCCTCTCCTTCAGCGCCCTCGGCGTGCCGGCCCCCCTCGTGGCCGCGCTCACCGCGAGCGGCATCACCGAGCCCTTCCCGATCCAGGTCGACACGCTGCCCGACACCCTCGGCGGACGCGACGTCCTCGGCCGCGGCAAGACCGGCTCCGGCAAGACCCTCGCCTTCTCCATCCCGATGATCGCCCGACTCGGCGGCTCGCTCGCCGGCGGACGCCGCCGCCCCGGCCGCCCGCTCGGACTCGTCCTCGCGCCGACCCGCGAGCTCGCCACGCAGATCACCGCCGCGATGCAGCCCCTCGCCGACGCGTACGGCATCGTCACCACCACGATCTTCGGAGGCGTCTCGCAGCAGCGCCAGGTCGCCGCGCTCAAGCAGGGCGTCGACATCGTCGTGGCCTGCCCGGGCCGCCTCGAGGACCTGATGAAGCAGGGCTTCGTGAACCTCGACGCCGTCGAGATCACCGTCCTCGACGAGGCCGACCACATGGCCGACCTCGGCTTCCTGCCGGTCGTCACGCGCATCCTCGACAAGACCCCCCGCGGCGGGCAGCGCCTGCTGTTCTCCGCGACGCTCGACAACGGCGTGGACAAGCTGGTCAAGAAGTACCTCCAGAACGAGGTGCTCCACTCGGTCGACGAGGCCAACTCGCCGGTAGCGCTGATGACCCACCACGTGTTCGAGGTCGACGGCCTCGACGCCAAGAACGCTCTCGTGAAGACCCTCGCGTCCGGCACCGGCCGCCGCATCCTCTTCATGCGCACCAAGCACCACGCGAAGAAGCTCGCCAAGCAGCTCACCGGCCAGGGCATCCCCGCGGTCGACCTGCACGGCAACCTCTCGCAGGTCGCCCGCGACCGGAACCTCGCCGCGTTCGGCGCCGGCACCGTCAAGGTCCTCGTCGCCACCGACGTCGCCGCCCGCGGTGTGCACGTCGACGACGTCGAGCTCGTCATCCACGTCGACCCGCCGATGGAGCACAAGGCGTACCTGCACCGCTCGGGCCGCACCGCCCGCGCCGGCAGCGAGGGAGACGTCGTCACCGTCGTCCTGCCCACGCAGCGCAGCGACGTGAAGACCCTCCTCCGCAAGGCCGCGATCCAGGTCGCGCCCCAGCAGGTGACGGCCGACTCGGCCGCCGTCGCGAAGCTCGTCGGCGACGTCGCTCCGTACGTCACCCCCAGCGCCGTCGTCGAGCCCGTCCGCGGCCAGTCGCAGGGCGGACGCTCGCAGGGCGCCAACGCGCAGCGCAAGCGCGCGGCCCGCACCGAGGGCACCGCCGCACCCCGCGGCGGACGCTCGACGGGTGCCGCGACCGGCGGAGGCGACCGCCCCCGCCGCGACCGCACCGCCGCCGAGGGACCCGCCCGCGGCGGCGCCCGCGGAGGCCGCAGCCGCTCGGCCGCCGGCGCCCCCTCGACCTCGGGCGGATCGCGCTCGTTCTACAGCACCGCGACCGGCGGAGCAGCCTCGGCCGCTCCCGCCCGCGAGTCCGCCGGCGGCGGCGCCCGCCGCGGCGGCCGCCGCGCGCAGGGCTGAACCGTTTTGTGCGCCGCGTAGCGGCGCACCGCGGTCGACTTCAAGGACGGTCGCGGCGCGCAGAGCGTGTCGCGACCGGCTAGGTCCGATCCGCTCGCACGCGGATCGACCGTTCGCCTCGTGGGCAGCCGCGGAGCGGCGCACCGCGGTCGGCTTCAAGCACGGTCGCGACGCGCAGAGCGTGTCGCGACCGGCTAGGCCGATCCGCTCGCACGCGGATCGACCGTTCGCCTCGCGGGGAGCGGCTGGTCCGGGGGCTGAGCGTTCGGTGATCGCACCTCAGCGCTCGTCCTGATCAGGGCGCCGACATCACGAAGGGCCGGGGCCCGCGACTACTGGTCGCGGGCCCCGGCCCTTCGTCGTTCACGCTTCACCTCTTCGAGCGGAGTCCCGCGCAGGGAGCTCCGGAAGTCCTCACCGCGTCCTGATCAGGCGATTCCCTGCTGCGCCGTCGTCGGGCAGGGGCGCCGCCTCTCCTCGCCCGGTCACAGAGGTCCCGTGGACGCCGGATCCACGAGCCGAACGGCCGGGTCGCGTGCCGGCGGATGGGTCCAGGCGGACGCCCGACACTCCAGCCGGCCCGCCAATCTTGCGCACCGATAGCGGCGCGCAGAAGGGAGCGCCGCGGCCGATCCGCGCCGCTAGGACAGGCGGCCGACGGAAGCGAGCGCGGCGCGGATCAGCGCGCCCCGCCCGCCCTCCATCTCGGCGGAGATCGCGTCGGAGCAGGCCTCGTCGGGGGTCATCCAGGTGAGCTCGAGGGCGTCCTGGCGGGGGTCGCAGGTGCCGGTGACGGGGACGACGTAGGCGAGGGAGACCGCGTGCTGGCGGTCGTCGGTGAACGGTCCCATGCCGGGCATCGGGAAGTACTCGGCGACGTGGAAGGGGAGCGGGCTCGCCGGGAGGAGGGGGAAGGCCATCGGGCCGAGATCCTTCTCGAGGTGGCGGAACAGCGCGTCGCGCAGCGTCTCGCCGTACATCACGCGGCCCGAGACGATCGTGCGGGTGATCTGGCCGGAGGGGGTCGCGCGCAGGAGCACGCCGACCTCGGTGACCTGCCCGAGCCCGTCGACCCGGACGGGCACGGCCTCCACGTACAGCAGCGGGAGCCGCCGGCGGATCTCGGCGAGTTCGTCGTCGGACAGCCACCCGGAGTTCGGGTCAGGGGTGCGCACGCTCATGCAGCCATTCTCACCCTTCGCGGCTGGTGTTCCGACCGGCGGCGGCGATCCCGCACTCAGGGGGATGATGGTGCGATGGGAATCGACGCGAACGCGGTGCTGTGGTCCTCCTCCGAGCGCGACCGCGTCGGCAGGCCCCTCCTGGTGCTGCTGCACGGCTACGGCTCGCACGAGGGGGACCTGTTCTCGCTCGGCGCCTACCTGCCGCTGGAGCCGGTCCTCGCGTCCCTCCGGGCGCCTCTCGCCCTGGGCGGCGGGGCGAACGCGTGGTGGCCCCTCCGTGTCCCGCTGGTGCCGGACGAGCCGCGGGCCGATCCCGAGGCCGTCGAGGCGGCGGCGGCCGGTGTGATCGAGTGGCTCGACGGTCTGGAGCACCCGGGCCCGGTGGGGCTGCTGGGCTTCTCCCAGGGCGCCGCGCTGGCGGTGCAGCTGCTGCGGCGCGCGCCGGGCCGCTTCGCCTTCGCGGTCGCTCTGTCCGGGTTCGTGGTCCCGCTCGCCGAGGGCGACGACGCGGACGAGCGGCTCGCCCGCGAGCGTCCTCCGGTGTTCTGGGGCCGCGGGACGCTCGACACGGTGATCCCGGAGGAGCTCGTGCGGGACGCGGCGGCCTGGTTCCCGGAGCACACGGCGCTCGACGCCCGGGTCTACGAGGGCGTCGCCCACGGAGTCGGGCAGGCCGAGCTCGCCGACATCGGCACGTTCGTGCGTCTCTGCTTCGCCTGACGGGCGGGCTCCCCCGCGTCAAGGGCTCGCCCCCGGGCCGCGACCCCGGCAATGTCGGAGGTGGCAGGGAGGATGTTTGCATGCCGGACGTCCTCGAGCGCTTCTCCCCCGCCACGCGCGCGTGGTTCGAGGGCGCGTTCCCGGCGCCGACCGCCGCCCAGGAGGGCGCCTGGTCGGCCATCTCGAGCGGAGCGCACGCCCTCGTGGTCGCTCCCACCGGCTCCGGCAAGACGCTCTCGGCCTTCCTCTGGGCGATCGACCGGCTCGTGCAGGGCCCGCCGCCGGAGGATCCGCAGCACCGCACGCGCGTGCTCTACGTCTCGCCGCTGAAGGCTCTCGGCGTCGACGTCGAGCGCAACCTCCGCTCGCCGCTCGTCGGCGTCACCCAGACGGCGCTGCGGCTGAGCGCCGAGGGCATCGGCAGCGCGCCGGCCACGGTCACCGTCGGGGTGCGGTCGGGAGACACGCCCGCCGCCGAGCGGCGCGTGCTGCAGAAGACGCCGCCGGACATCCTGATCACGACCCCCGAGTCGCTCTACCTCATGCTCACCTCGGCGGCGCGCGAGTCGCTCCGCGGCGTCGAGACGGTCATCGTCGACGAGGTCCACGCGGTCGCGTCGACCAAGCGCGGGGCGCACCTCGCCGTCTCCCTCGAGCGGCTCGACGCCCTGCTCCCGAAGCCGGTGCAGCGCATCGGCCTCTCGGCGACGGTGCGCCCGCGCGAGGAGGTGGCCCGGTTCCTCGCCGGCCGCTCCCCGGTCGCGATCGTGGCTCCGGCGTCCGAGAAGCAGTGGGACCTCAGCGTCGTCGTCCCGGTCGAGGACATGTCCGAGCTGGGGACGGCGGCTCCGCAGGACGGATCGACGATGGGGGCCACCGGTCCGCAGAGCGGGTCGATCTGGCCGCACGTCGAGGAGTCGATCGTCGACCGGGTCCTCGCGCACACCTCCTCCATCGTCTTCGCGAACTCCCGCCGTCTCGCCGAGCGGCTGACCGCCCGGCTCAACGAGATCTACGCCGAGCGCCGCGAGCTCGCCGCGGAGCGGGCGCGCGAGGCGGGCGAGCCCGTCGCCGTCGGGGCCCTGCTCGCCGAGGCGGCCTCCTCCTCCGTCCGCCGCTCCCCGGCCGAGGCGATGGGAGCGGCCGGGGGCACGAGCGGCAGCGGGCAGTCCGCGCCCGACGAGGAGCCGCTGCTCGCCCGCGCCCACCACGGCTCGGTGAGCAAGGAGCAGCGCGCGATCATCGAGGACGACCTGAAGTCCGGCCGCCTGCGCTGCGTGGTCGCGACCTCGAGCCTCGAGCTGGGGATCGACATGGGCGCGGTCGACCTCGTCGTCCAGGTCGAGACGCCGCCCTCGGTCGCGAGCGCCCTGCAGCGCGTGGGTCGAGCCGGCCACCAGGTCGGCGAGGTCTCGCGCGGGTCCTTCTACCCCAAGCACCGGGCCGACCTGCTCCACTCCGCCGTGACGACGGAGCGGATGCGCTCGGGCCTGATCGAGGCGATCGCCGTCCCCGCGAACCCGCTCGACATCCTCGCGCAGCAGACCGTCGCCGCGACCGCCCTCGAGAGCCTCGACGTGGACGACTGGTTCGACACCGTCCGCCGCAGTGCCCCCTTCGTGTCCCTGCCCCGCTCCGCCTACGAGGCGACCCTCGACCTCCTCTCGGGCCGCTACCCCTCCGACCAGTTCGCGGAGCTGCGGCCGCGCCTCGTCTGGGACCGCGACGCGAACACGCTCACCGGCCGGCCCGGCGCCCAGCGCCTCGCCGTCACCAGCGGCGGCACCATCCCCGACCGCGGGCTCTTCGGCGTGTTCATGGTCGGCGAGCCGGGCTCGACCGGCAACCGCGTCGGAGAGCTCGACGAGGAGATGGTCTACGAGTCCCGCGTCGGCGACGTCTTCGCGCTCGGAGCCACCAGCTGGCGCATCCAGGAGATCACCTACGACCGCGTGATCGTGACGCCGGCGTTCGGCGAGCCCGGGCGCCTCCCGTTCTGGAAGGGCGACTCGCAGGGGCGCCCCGCCGAGCTCGGCGAGGCGATCGGGGCGTTCACCCGCGAGGTGGGCGCCGCCGCCCCCGAGACGGCCCGCGAGCGCTGCACGGCGGCCGGGCTCGACGAGTACGCGACCAACAACCTCCTCTCCTTCCTCGACGAGCAGCGCCTGGCCACCGGGCAGATCCCGGACGACCGCACCCTCGTGCTCGAGCGCTTCCGCGACGAGCTGGGCGACTGGCGGCTGGTGCTGCACTCCCCGTACGGGATGCAGGTGCACTCGCCGTGGGCGCTCGCCATCGGCGCTCGCGTCCGCGAGCGGCACGGGGTCGACGGAGCGGCGATGGCCGGGGACGACGGCATCGTCGTGCGGATCCCCGACACGGAGTCGGAGCCGCCGGGCTCCGAGCTGTTCCTGTTCGAGCGCGAGGAGCTGGAGCAGCTGGTCACGAGCGAGGTCGGCGGCTCCGCCCTCTTCGCCGCCCGGTTCCGCGAGTGCGCGGCGCGGGCGCTCCTGCTCCCGAGGTACAACCCGGGCAAGCGCTCCCCGCTCTGGCAGCAGCGGCAGCGGGCGGCGCAGCTGCTCGACGTCGCCCGCACCTACCCGACCTTCCCGATCATCCTCGAGACCGTCCGCGAGTGCCTCCAGGACGTCTACGACCTGCCCGCGCTGCTCCGGCTCGCCGCGCGGCTGGACGGGCGCGAGCTGCGGATCCTCGAGGTCGAGACGCCGACCGCCAGTCCGTTCGCGCGGTCCATGCTCTTCGGCTACGTCGCGGCCTTCATGTACGAGGGCGACAGCCCGCTCGCCGAGCGCCGCGCGGCGGCGCTCTCGGTCGACGCGACGCTCCTCGGCGAGCTGCTCGGCCGGGCGGAGCTGCGCGAGCTGCTCGACCCGGCCGTCCTCGCGCAGATCGAGCGCGAGCTGCAGCGCGTCGAGCCCGAGCGCCGCCTCCGCGGGCTCGAGGGCGCCGCCGACCTGCTCCGGCTGCTCGGCCCGCTGACGCTCGACGAGCTCGGGGAGCGCCTGGTCGACGAGTCGGTCGCCTCGGCGGACGTCGCGAAGGCGCCCGCGATCGAGCGCGCGGTGCTCGAGGCCGACGTGGCCGCGCTCGTGAAGGCCAAGCGCGTCCTGCCCGTGGGCCTCGGCGGTGAGCAGCGGTACGCCGCGATGGAGGACGCCTCCCGGCTCCGCGACGCTCTCGGCGTGCCCCTGCCGATCGGCGTCCCCGTCGCCTTCATCGACCCGGTCCGCGATCCGCTCGGCGACCTCGTCGCCCGCTACGCGCGCACCCACGGCCCCTTCACCGCCGCCGCCGTCGCCACCCGCCTGGGCCTCGGAGTCGCGGTCGTCACCGACACCCTGCGCCGCCTCGCGGGCGAGCGCCGCGTCTCGGAGGGCGAGTTCCGCCCCACCGGCACCGGGACCGAGTGGTGCGATGCCGAGGTGCTGCGCCGCCTGCGCAGCCGCTCTCTCGCCGCGCTCCGCAAGGAGGTGGAGCCGGTGGACGCGGCCGCGTACGCCCGCTTCCTCCCCGCCTGGCAGCACGTCGGCGGCTCGCTCCGCGGTATCGACGGCGTGGCCTCCGTGATCGACCAGCTGGCCGGCGCGCCCATCCCCGCGTCCGCCTGGGAGTCGCTGATCCTGCCCGCCCGGGTGCGCGACTACTCCCCCGCGATGCTCGACGAGCTCACCGCGACCGGCGAGGTCCTCTGGGCCGGCGCGGGCACCCTGCCCGGCAACGACGGCTGGGTGAGCCTCCATCTCGCCGACACGGCAGGGCTGACCCTCCCCGTCCCCGCCGCCGAGTCCGTGACCCTGACCGAGCTCCAGCAGGAGATCGTCGGCGTGCTCGGCTCGGGCGGCGGCTACTTCTTCCGCCAGCTCTCCGACGCGGTCGGCTCCACCGACGACGCGGGCCTCGTCGAGGCCCTGTGGGAGCTGGTCTGGGCCGGGCTCGTCACGAACGACACCCTGGCGCCGCTGCGCACCCTCGTCGGCTCGACCGGCGGCGCCCACCGCCAGCCGCGCGCCCCCGCCCGCGCCCGCGCGCCCCGGGGCCGGATGACCGCCCGCCCCACGATGGCCACCCGCGTGGGGCCGCCGACCGCCGGCGGCCGCTGGTCGATCGTGCCGCTCGCGGAGTCGGACGCGACGATCCGCGGGCACGCGCTCGGCGAGACGCTGCTCGAGCGGTACGGGATCGTCACCCGCGGCTCCGTGCAGGCCGAGGGCGTCCTGGGCGGCTTCGCCCTCGCCTACAAGGTGCTGAGCGGCTTCGAGCAGCAGGGCCGCGCCCGGAGGGGCTACTTCATCGAGAAGCTGGGAGCAGCGCAGTTCGGCACAGCCGGCAGCGTCGACCGGCTCCGCACGTTCGCCCCGCAGGACGAGGCGCAGGAGCGCTCACGCCCGGTGCTCGCGCTGGCGGCGACCGACCCCGCCAATCCGTTCGGCGCCGCTCTGCCGTGGCCGCAGGGCGAGGGGCACCGCCCCGGTCGGAAGGCCGGCGCGCTGGTCGCCGTCGTCGACGGAGCGCTCGCGGTCTACCTCGAGCGCGGCGGCAAGACCGCCCTCACCTTCACCGCCGACGAGGCGGCCCTCGCCGACGCGGCCGCCTCCCTCTCGCAGCTGGTCCGCTCCCGCGGGGTCGAGAAGCTGACCGTCGAGAAGATCGACGGCGTCTTCGCGCTCGGCACGCCCTTCGGCGACGCCCTCGTCGCCGCCGGCTTCGTCGCGAATCCGCGCGGCCTGAGGATGCGCTCGTGAGCGCCGGAGGGAGCCCGCGTGCCCGAGGGTGACACCGTCTACCGATCCGCCCACAACCTCGCCGAGGCGCTGGACGGCGAGGTCCTGACCCGATGCGACGTCCGCGTGCCGAAGTACGCGACGGTCGACCTCACCGGCGAGACGATCGACGAGGTCGTCCCCCGCGGCAAGCACCTGCTGATGCGGGTCGGCGACGCGCTGATCCACTCCCACCTCAAGATGGAGGGGAGCTGGCACCTCTACGCCCGCGGCGAGGGCGAGCGGCCGAAGTGGCACCGGCCGGCGTTCCAGGCCCGGATCGTCCTCGAGACCGAGGACTGGCAGGCGGTCGGCTTCGAGCTCGGGCTCCTCGAGATCGTCCCGCGCTCGGCCGAGGAGGACGTGGTCGGCTATCTCGGCCCCGATCTGCTCGGCGCCGACTGGGACGCGCACGAGGCGCTGCGACGCCTGTCCGCCGATCCGGAGCGGCCGATCGGGCTCGCGCTGCTCGACCAGCGGATCATGGCGGGACTCGGCAACGTCTACCGCGCCGAGCTGTGCTTCCTGCGCGGTGTGCTGCCCACGCGCCCGGTCGGCGGGAGCGGCGACCTCGTGCGCACCATCGCGCTCGCGAAGCGGCTCATCACCGTGAACCGCGAGCGGATCGAGCGCACGACGACCGGCAACCTGCGCCCGGGCCAGCAGCTCTGGGTCTACGGCCGCGACCGCAAGCCGTGTCGGCGCTGCGGCACTCCGATCGAGCGCGGTGAGCTCGGCGACGACGAGCTGCAGCTGCGGGTCACCTACTGGTGCCCGCACTGCCAGAGCTGAGGGGCTACTCCTCGACCGCGGAGCGGCGCCCGGGGACGTGCTTCTCGTGGACGCCGACGTCCGTCAGGCGCTCGATGCGGTCGACGTGGCGGCCGGGCTCGCCGCCGTCCGCGACGATCCAGCTGCCGACGAGGAGGAACCCGTCGCGGCCGCCGGCCGTCAGCGGGCCCGTGATCGTGAACGACCCGAGCGCCGGAGTCGAGAACGCCACGCGCACCGTATCCCCGTGCTCGAGTCCCTCGGCCGAGCGCTCCCCGCCGACCTCGTCAGCGTCCGGAGCCAGGGCGATGCTCTGGATCTCGGTCCCCGTGCCGAGGAAGACGTCCGCGACGACGAGCTCGCCGCCGACGGCCTGCCGGACGACCCCCTCGATCCCGTAGAGGCCGTAGCGCGGGGAGCGGACGAGGACGCGCACCGGGTCGCCGATCGCGACCTCGGCGAGAGCACCCCGGATCGAGGCGACGTCCCTCCGCGCGGGAGGAGCGGACAGGGCGTCGAGGATCGGGCTGGGCATCCGATCAGGGTAGCCGCTCCGGGAGCGCACCCGCCCGGCGGATCGGCGGCGGATCCCGGGCGGCCGGGGCGCCAGGTCGCATCGGCCGCCGTCGCCGCGCGCGACCGGCGGAGCGCCGGCCGGAAGGCTCCGGCACCGCGAGACCCCGGCACTGCGGAGACACCGGCACCGCCGGGAGACGCCGGTACTGCGGCAGGCACAGGCACCGCCGGGAACGACGAAGGCCCCGCCTGAGCGGGGCCTTCGGACGATGCGGAGTCGGTGGGATTTGAACCCACGGAACCCAATAAAGGGTTCTCCACCTTAGCAGGGTGGTGCACTCGACCGGACTATGCGACGACTCCTCAGCGCCCGCTGGCGGACGCACGACGACCATCATAACCGCACGCGCGAGGGCCTCGCGACACGGGCGCCCGCCCCTCCGCGGGAAGGCGAGAAGCCGCCTACTGGTCCGACAGGGGTCGGCCGATCGTGCAGGTCTCCTGCTGCGCGGTCTGCCCGGAGACGTCGCTCGGGAGGGTGACCGGCCCGTCGGGTGCGCTCGTCGCGGGGGCGTCGGTCGCGGGGGCGTCGGTGGCCGGCGACTCCGTGGCCGCCGGAGCGTTGGTCGCCCCGGGCTCCTCCCCCGTCGACTGCGAGCCGCCGCCGGTGGTGCCGCTCAGCGCGATCGGCTGGTCGGCGAGGAGCGCCGCGTTCAGCGCCGCCGCCGCGTCCTCGCTGGGGTACACGCCGTTGCCGTCGATGAAGGTCGGGTACTGCACGAAGACCACGTTCGCGAGGTCGACGTCCTTCACCGCGAGGCCGATCGACACGAGGGTGTTCACGTTCTCGAGCGAGGTGGAGAGCTGCATGTTCGAGACGGCCGCCTTCGCGAGGCCGTAGAGGTTCACCGGGTTCGAGAGCGTCGACGCGCTCTTCACCTTGCGCACCAGCGATGAGAGGTACACCTGCTGGCTCGAGATGCGGGTGAGGTCGCTGCCGTCGCCGACGCCGTGCCGGGTGCGGAGGAACGCCAGCGCCTCGGCGCCGACGAGCGTGTGCGTGCCCGCGTCGAGGTTCAACCCCGTGTACTCGTCCTGGATCGGGGTGGCGACGCAGACGTCCACTCCGCCGACCGCGTTCGACATCTCGATGACGCCCTCGAACTGGATGAGCGCCGCGTAGGGGATCTCGAGCCCGGTCAGCTGCTCGACCGTCTGCACGGTGCACGCCAGCCCGCCGGCCTCGAGCGAGGTGTTGATCTTCGCCGAGTCCACCGCGTCCGAGACGGCGCCGGTGGCCGGGTCGGTGCAGGAGGGGATCGGGACGTAGAGGTCGCGGGGGAAGCTGACGACCTCCACGGTCGAGTGGTCGGCCGAGATGTGCATGAGCATCGTGACGTCGTTGAGGTTCTCGGCACGCTCGCCGTAGGCCCCGGCGGCCGATCCGTCGGCGCTGTCGCTGCCGGCGAGCAGGATGTTGACGCCGCCCTCGATCGCCCCGATCTCGGGCACGTCGCCTCCGCCCGAGTCGATCCCTAGGTCGACGGACGGACGCGCGCTCCCGGCGATCAGCGAGGCGGCGATCGCCACGATGCAGACCGCGCTGAGCACGCCGACGCCCACGCAGGCTGCGAGGATCCGCGCGGCGAAGCGCACGCCGCTCGGGCGGCGCAGGCGGCCGTGCCGTGCTGCTGTGGTCCGGGTGGACGCGCGTTCGCTCATCGGGTCGTACTCTCTCTCGGCTGCGGGACGCGTGTCGTCCCGGAGTCAGCGCGCGAGGTGGAGAGCACCCGTGGTGCCGCCCGCCCTCGGCTCAGCCGAAGAAGCCGACCGAGCAGGTCTGCTGGTCGGCGCTCTGGCCGGTGACCGATTCTGGCAGGGCAACCTTGGATCCGTCCTCGGGAGTCGCTGCAGGAGTGCCGGGTGCAGGAGTGCCCGGTGCCGCCTCGGCCGTCGCCAGCGGATCCGCGGTCGCCGGGCCCGACGGAGCGGCGGTGTCGGCCGGGGCCGCCGCCTCGCCCTCCACGGTCGCGCCGGCGCCCGTGCCGCCGGTGATGGCGATCGGCTGATCGGTCTGCAGGGCGCTCGCCAGGACGTCGCCCGCGGCGCGGTCCGGCTCCACTCCGCTCGGAGTCGCCCCGGTCGGGTACTGCGCGAAGACGACGTCCGCGAGGTCGACGTCCTTCAGCGCGAGTCCCATCTGGACCATCGTGTTCACGTTGTCGAGACCGGTCGAGAGCGTCATGTTGCCGAGCGCCGCCTTCGCGAGACCGTAGAGCGCGACCGGGTTGAGGAGGGTGTCCGCGCTCTTGATCCGGCGCACGAGCGCCGAGAGGAAGACCTGCTGGTTGCTGATGCGGGTCAGGTCGCTGCCGTCGCCGATGCCGTGGCGGCTGCGGAGGAACTGCAGCGCCGCCATGCCCTCGAGCGAGTGCACGCCCGGCTCGAGGTAGGTGTTCGTGTAGGGGTCCGCGATCTCGGTCGCGACGCAGACGTCGACTCCGCCGACCGCGTTCGACATCTCGATCACGCCGTTGAACTGCACGACCGCGCCGTAGTCGACCCGGACGCCCATGAGGTCCTCGACGACCCCTGCCACGCAGCCGAGGCTGACGTCGCTGCCCATCGCCTCGTTGATCTTGGTGTCGTACCGGGCGGGGATCGTCTCACCCGTGGCGGCGTTCACGCACTCCGGGATGTCGACGTACATGTCGCGGGGGAAGCTCACGACCGTCGCGTTGCTGTGGTCGGCCGAGACGTGCATCAGCATGTTGACGTCGTTGAGGACGCTCGTCTCCTCATCGGGGTCGCCGTAGGCGTCGCCCTGGCCCTTCCGCGAGTCGCTGCCGACGACGAGGACGTTGAAGCCGCCCTCCAGTGCGCCGATCTCCGGGGCGCCTCCGGCCTCGACGCTGGAGCCGGCCGCGCCCGGGTGCAGGTCGACCGAGGGCTGCACGGACTGGACGATCAGCGTCGCCGCGATCGCGACCACCGACACCGAGGCGACCACGCCGACACCGCCCACGAGGGCGGCTCCCTTCACCAGGGTCCGCGCGAGGGTGTGCCGGTTCTGGCGGCCGTGCCGCACGAAGGGGCGCGGCGTGCGCGGAGTGTCGCGAGTCTGTGTCGAAGGGCCCGTGCGGCGCATCCGTCTCCCGGTGTCGAGGCGTCAGTGGTGCGGAGGTGAGGGCCGGGCGTCGATCCCGGGCGTCGCGCAATCCTATACAGAGGGCTGGCGCGTTCCGAAGGAGAGCGGGCGGCCCTCCGTCGTCGCGCGCCAGGACGGGCGTCGGAAGGCGCCGGCGGGAAGCGACGCGAAGAACGGGACGGCGTGGCGGACGGCGTGGCGGACGGCGTGGCGGACGGCGTGGCGGAGGGCGTGGCGGAGGGCGTGGGATTCGAACCCACGAGACGTTTCCGCCCACCAGTTTTCAAGACTGGCTCCATCGGCCGCTCGGACAGCCCTCCCGGCCGCTCCCGCAGGAGCGACACCCGATAGTAACCGCCGAGCGCGCGGGACCGTCGTCAGCGCAGCGCCGAGAGCGCGACCGCCACGCCGTCCTGGTGGACCGAGGGGACCACGGCGGAGGCAACAGCCCGCACCTCGTCGGGCGCCTGCCCCATCGCGAGCCCTGCGCCCTCGGCGGCGGCCCAGGTGAGCATCTCGATGTCGTTGCGGCCGTCGCCCAGCGCGACCACGTCGCTCCGCTCGATGCCCAGCTCCTCGCGGACGACCTCGAGCGCGGTGGACTTGTTGACGCCGTGGGGGGCGATGTCGAGCCAGGCGGTCCAGCCGATCGCGTAGCTGACCTGGTGCAGGCCCATCTCCTCGACCAGCGAGGTGAACTCCTCGATCCCGGTCTCGGGCGAGATCACGACGACGCGGGTGCACAGCCGGCCGAGCAGCTCCTCGAAGGGGACGTGGGTCGTCTCGGCACCCATCACGGCACCGCCCGGAAACGCCTCGGTGTAGAAGAAGGCGCCGTCCGCGTCCTCCACGGCGTAGTGCGCGTCGGGGAGGGAGCGGCGGATGGTCTCCAGGACCTCCGTCGGGTCGAAGGTCTCGACCGTCTCGGGGACGTAGGCACCGGACTCGTCCCGGCGGAGCGTGACCGCTCCGTTGCAGCAGATCACGTACTCGGGCGAGATCCCGAGGCGCTCGACGACCGGCAGGGTGGAGGAGGGCGAGCGCCCGGTGGCGAGCATCACCTCGTCGCCCTGGGCGGCCACGCGGGTGATCGCGTCCGTCACCGCGCGGGTGATGGTGCCGTCCTCGTGCATGACGGTGCCGTCGATGTCGAGGGCGACGAGGCGGCGGCCGGAGGCGCGGGCCGCGCTCATGCGACGGGCTCGAGCACCTCGAGGCCGCCGAGGTGGGGCCGCAGCGCCTCGGGGACGAGCACCGAGCCGTCCGCCCGCTGGTGGGTCTCGAGGAGGGCGACGATCCAGCGGGTGGTCGCGAGCGTGCCGTTGAGGGTGGCGACCGGAGCCGTCTTCCCCGACTCGGTGCGGTAGCGGGTGTCGAGGCGGCGGGCCTGGAACGTGGTGCAGTTCGAGGTCGAGGTCAGCTCGCGGTAGGTCTCCTGCGTGGGGACCCACGCCTCCACGTCGAACTTGCGCGCCGCGCTCTGGCCGAGGTCGCCGGCCGCCGTGTCGATGACGCGGTAGTGCAGGCCGAGGCTCTGCAGGACGTCCTCCTGGTACGAGAGGAGGCGCGCGTGCTCCGCCTCGGCGTCCTCGGGGAGGGTGTAGACGAACATCTCGAGCTTGCTGAACTGGTGCACGCGGATGATGCCGCGGGTGTCCCGTCCGCCCGAGCCCGCCTCGCGGCGGTAGCAGGTGCTCCAGCCCGCGTAGCGCTTCGCGCCGCCGGAGAGGTCGAGGATCTCGTCGGCGTGGTAGCCGGCGAGGGCGACCTCGCTGGTGCCGGTGAGGTAGAGGTCGTCGTCGCGGAGGCGGTACACCTCGTCGTCGTGCTCGCCGAGGAAGCCGGTGCCGTCCATGATCTCGGGGCGCACGAGGGTCGGCGTGATCAGCGGGGTGAAGCCGGCGGCGAGCGCCTTCTCGAGGCCCAGGTTCATCAGCGCGATCTCGAGGCGGGCGACCAGGCCCTTGAGGAAGTAGAAGCGCGCGCCGCTGACCTTCGCGCCGCGCTGCATGTCGATGCCGTCCAGCAGCTCGCCGAGCTCGAGGTGGTCGCGCGGGGCGAAGTCGAAGACGGGGCGCTCGCCGACCGTCCTGACGAGCTCGAACGACTCCTCGCCGCCCGCGGGGACGCCCTCGATGATCGGGTTGGCGATGCGCTTCACCAGCACGGTGAAGGCGTCGTCGGCCTCGGACGCCTCCTGCTGGGCCTGCTTGGCGGCGGCGGCGAGGCGCTGGGCCTCGGCGACGAGGGCCGCCTTCTCGTCCTTCGGAGCCTTGGCGACGGTCTTGCCGAAGGCGTTCTGCTCGGCCCGGAGCCGCTCCGCCTCGGTGATCGCCGCACGGCGCACGCGGTCGGCCTCGAGCGCCTCGTCGACCAGCTCGACGGAGTCGCCGCGCGCCTCCTGCGAGCGCTTCAGGACGTCCGGGTTCTCGCGCAGAAGTACGGGATCAATCACCCCAGCAGTGTAGAGGAGGGCCGGGACGGGCCGCCGCCCGCGCGTACCCCCGGGGCCGGCTGAGCATCGGCCGCGAGGAGGCATCCGATCGCGCGGACGGCTGCGAATCTGAGTCATCCCCCGAGAACGTCCCCCCGCGTTCGACACCCCTGCTCCCCTGAAGGCTCTTCCATGCACGCCACCCCCCTCATCGACGCGACTCCCGGCGTCGTCCTCGAGCGCGACGGCTCCGTCGCCCGGATCACCCTCAACCGCCCCGACGCCCTCAACGCGATCGACCTCGGCACCGCGCGACTGCTGCTGAGCACCGTCGCCGACCTCGACGCCGACGCCGGCTGCTCCGTCATCGTGATCGCCGCGGCCGGCCGCGCGTTCTGCACGGGCGGCGACATCTCGGCGATCATGGGGTCCGAGCACCCGGACCACCACCTGCGCGACGTCGCGACCACGACCGCCCAGGTGATCCGCCTGCTCGAGGACAGCCGCGCCGTCGTCGTCTGCGCGATCGACGGCATGGTCGCCGGCGCCGGCATCGCCTTCGCCCTGGCCGCCGACATCGTGATCGCGACTCCCGCCGCCCTCTTCCTCAGCGCGTACGGCGACGTCGGGCTCGTCCCGGACGTCGGAGTCACCGCCGCGCTCCCCCGCGTCGTCGGCCGCCGCCGCGCCCTGGACTTCGTGCTGTCGGGCCGCCCGGTCCGCGCGGCCGAGGCGCTGGAGTGGCAGCTCGTGACCGAGGTCGTGCCGCGCGCCGACCTCGCCGGTCGCGTCGACGAGCGCGTGCGCGCCCTGGCGGCGAAGCCGGCGCACGTCGCGTCCGCCGCCCGCCGCCTCCTGCGCACCGACCCGCTCGACCGCGCCGAGCGCATCGTCGAGGAGACGGACACCATGGTCGAGTTCCTGGCGGTCCCCGCCACGCGCACGCTCCTGGACGCCGAGCACGAGCGCCAGGCCCGCCGCGCCGCCCGGGCGACCGCCTCGCTCTGACCCGGCGCGAGCGTCCGCGACGACGCTCCGGCCCCGGGCCGGGCGGACGTCCGCCCGACGGCCCGCGGATCGGCCGGGCGTTCTCCTCCGATCTCGGCTACGGTGGTCCCCGCGAAGGGGAGTAGTTCCCACCGTCCGCCGAGCGGACGACGAGGCGCGTCGACATGCTGGTCCGGGACGATCCGGGCCCGGCGCTCCACCCCGGCTCCGGCCGGGGCGAACGAGACCTTCGGTCAGTCGACGCACGTCCTGACCGGTCCTCTCGCGCGGGTCGGCGGACCTGAGCCAGGAGATCGCATGGCGACCACCGCCCCCACCCCCAGTCCCGCACAGGTGCGCCGCTGGCGCCGCTACCTCGCCGACGAGCTCGCCGAGGCCTCCGTGTACCGCGACCTCGCCGGCCGCCGCTCCGGCGAGGAGCGGGAGATCCTGCTCGCGCTCGCCGTGGCCGAGGGACGCCACGAGGAGCACTGGCGCGAGCTGCTCGGCTCCGCGGCGGAGCCCGCGCCCCGCCCGGACCTCCGCACGCGCTTCCTCGGCTTCCTCACCCGCCGTTTCGGCTCCGTGTTCGTCCTCGCCCTGATCCAGCGCGCCGAGGCCCGCTCCCCCTACGCCGACGACGACGACGCCACCGAGGCGATGGCCGCCGACGAGCGGATCCACGGCGAGGTCGTCCGCGGGCTCGCCGAGCGCGGTCGCAACCGCCTCTCCGGGACGTTCCGCGCGGCGGTCTTCGGAGCGAACGACGGCCTGGTCTCGAACCTCGCCCTCGTGCTCGGAGTGGGGGCGAGCGGAGTCGGGACGGGCGTCGTCCTGTTCACGGGCATCGCGGGCCTGCTCGCCGGCGCCCTCTCGATGGGCGCGGGCGAGTTCGTCTCGGTGCGCTCGCAGCGCGAGCTGCTCTCGGCCTCCAGCCCGGACCTCGACGCGAACCGCATCGTCCCCGATCTGGACGTCGACGCGAACGAGCTCGCCCTGGTCTACCGCGCTCGCGGGATGACCCAGGAGCAGGCCGACGCGCGTGCCGCCTCCGTCTTCACGGGCCTGCGCGGCGGCGCCGTCACCTCCCCCATCACGCTGGGCGGTCCCGCAGGAGACCCCGACGTCGACGAGCACGAGTCGATCGGCACGGGCATGGGCGCGGCGCTGTCGAGCTTCTGCTTCTTCGCCTCGGGCGCGATCATCCCGGTGCTGCCCTACCTGCTCGGCCTGACGGGGCTCGCCGCGGTAGTCGTCGCCTGCGTGCTCGTGGGCATCGCCCTGCTCGCCACCGGCGCGGTCGTCGGGCTGCTCTCGGGCGCCCCGCCTCTGGCCCGGGCGCTGCGCCAGCTCGGGATCGGCTACGGCGCGGCCCTGGTGACCTACCTCCTCGGCCTGCTCTTCGGCGCGTCCGGAGTCTGAGCCTCGGCCTCGAGGAGCTGCGCGGACTCGCGCGGCTCCTCGGCGCGGGGCCGCACGACGACGCCGCGCCACCGCAGCGCCGCCACTCCGACCGCCAGCAGCAGCGACGCCGGCAGGCAGCCCAGCAGGGGGATGCAGGAGTAGTAGAGGAGCTGCCGCTGGATCCACGCGGGCGAGGGCACGTCGGAGTCGCCGTAGTAGGGCGGAGGCGGCGAGGAGTAGCCGGTGTAGAGGAGCGCGAGGCCGATCAGGGTCCCCGCGAGGCCGGCGAGCAGGAGCACGAGGAGCCACGGGTTCCGCAGCAGGGGCGCCTCGCGCACGGGCTCGGCGGGAGCAGCGGGAGCGGGGTCGGCGGCCGGCTCCGGCAGGGGTGCGGGCGCGGTCTCGGCGCCGAGGCGGTGCGACCGCCGGCCCTCGGCGGCTCCGGCGATGTCGGGCAGGGCCATGATGCGGCGCGGTCCCGGCACGGACGAGGAGCCGGGGCGGACCACGCGCGACTCCGGGGGCGCGGGACGAGCGGCGGCTCCGGACGTGGCGGCGGGAGCGCCGGGGGCGGCACCCGTGCCGGGCCTGGCGAACGCCCGCTCGTCGCCTCTCAGACGCTCCACCGGTCCCGAGAACCCGCGCTGGAAGGCCGGGTCGTAGCGCGGGTCGACCCGTTCGTCGTCGTCAGTCATCGTCGCGACCCGTCATCGTCGTCCCCGGTCATCGTCGACCTCCGGCTCGTGGGAGAGGATCCCGCGCAGCCAGTCGCGGGCCTCGAGGAACACCTCGTCGTCGTAGCGTCGCACGGAGGTGACCGGGCGGCGGTCAGCGCGCGGATACGAGCCGAGGAAGATCACCTTCGGGCTGAAGCGCCGCAGCCCCATCAGCGCGTCGGCGACCCGCTCGTCCTGGACGTGCCCGTCGAGGTCGATGACGAACCGGTACCGGCCGAGGGCGTCGCCGATCGGCCGCGACTGGATCATGCTCAGGTTCACCCCGCGGGTCGCGAACTGCTCGAGCATGTCGAGCAGGGCGCCCGGCTGGTCGGCCGGGAGCTCGGCGATCACGCTGGTCTTGTCGGCGCCGGTCGGCTCGGGCAGCGCGTGCGAGCGCGAGACGTGCACGAAGCGCGTGACGGCGTTCGCGTTGTCGCCGATCCGCTCCGCCAGCACCGCGACGTCGTGGTGGGCGACGATCCCAGGAGGGGCGATGGCCGCGTCCGCGGGAGATCCGCCCAGCAGGTCGACGGTGGCCTGGACGTTGCTGGAGGCCGGCAGGTGCTCGTGGCTGGGGATCTCGCTGTCGAGCCACACCCGGCACTGTCCGTAGGCCACGGGGTGCGCGGCGACGGTTTGCACCTCCTCGAGGCTCGTCCCCGGGCGGCCGACCAGGATGAACGACACCGGCACCAGGTACTCGCCGACGATGCGCAGCCCCGGGATCCGCGCCAGCGCGTCCTGCGCGGCCGTCACTCCGCCCTCGACCGAGTTCTCGATCGCGATCACCGCGCCGTCGCTGCGGCCGGTGACCACATCGCTCAGCGCCTCCCCCACGTTCGCGACGCTGCGCCACAGCTGTCCGCGTGCCTCCGGGACCTGCGCGAGGGCCGCCTCCGTGAACGTGCCGCTGGGCCCGAGATAGCTGTAGGCACGGGTCTCGGGGGCGCTGACGGGCATGGCGCAAGCCTAGCCAGCCGCGGTACCCCTGGAGGGGGCCGGACTGCCACTATGGACCGCATGACCGATCGCGCAGGGAAGCCGGCACAGGCCTCCGATCTCATCGACGTCGAGGCCCTCGTGAGGGCGTACTACGAGAAGAAGCCGGACGTCTCCGACCCGGCTCAGAAGGTGGTGTTCGGCACCTCGGGCCACCGCGGATCCTCGTTCGACACGGCCTTCAACGAGGACCACATCGCCGCCGTCACCCAGGCGATCGTCGAGTACCGGACCGAGCAGGGCATCACCGGCCCGCTGTTCATCGGCGCCGACACGCACGGGCTCTCCCGCCCGGCCCTCACCACCGCCCTCGAGGTCCTGGTGGGCAACGAGGTCCGCGTGCTCGTGGACGAGTTCGACGACTTCGTGCCGACGCCGGCGCTCAGCCACGCGATCCTCCGCTACAACAACGACCCCGCGCACACCGACCGGGCCGACGGCATCGTGGTGACCCCCTCGCACAACCCGCCCCGCGACGGCGGCTTCAAGTACAACCCGCCGCACGGCGGCCCCGCCGACTCCGACGCGACGACCTGGATCGCCGACCGGGCCAACGAGCTCATCGCCGACGGCAACCGCGGCGTGACCTCGGCCGAGCCCTCCGCGGTCGAGACCTACGACTACCGCACGCACTACGTCGCGGACCTGGCGAACATCATCGACCTCGACGCGATCCGGAAGGCCGGCGTGCGGATCGGGGCCGACCCCCTCGGCGGCGCCTCCGTGCACTACTGGCAGCTGATCGCCGAGATGCACGGCCTCGACCTGACCGTGGTGAACGGGGAGGTCGACCCGGCCTGGGGCTTCATGACCCTCGACTGGGACGGCAAGATCCGGATGGACCCGTCCTCCCCCAGCGCGATGGCCTCGGTGGTCGCGCGCGCCGGCGACTTCGACATCCTCACCGGCAACGACGCCGACGCGGACCGGCACGGCATCGTCACCCCCGACGGCGGGCTGATGAACCCCAACCACTACCTGGCCGTCGCGATCGACTACCTCTACCGCCACCGCACCGGCTGGCGCGAGGACGCGGCGATCGGCAAGACGCTGGTCTCCTCCTCGATCATCGACCGGGTCGCGGAGTCGCTGGGCCGGCGCCTCTGGGAGGTCCCGGTGGGCTTCAAGTGGTTCGTCCCCGGGCTGGTCGACGGCTCGGTCGGCTTCGGGGGCGAGGAGTCCGCGGGCGCCTCGTTCCTCCGCTTCGACGGCACCGTCTGGACCACCGACAAGGACGGCATCCTCCTCGCGCTGCTCGCCTCCGAGATCGTGGCGGTCACCGGGAAGAGCCCGTCGGCGCTCTACCGCGAGCTGACCGAGCGCTTCGGCGACCCGGTCTACGAGCGCGTGGACGCGGTGGCGACGAAGGCGCAGAAGGCGGCCCTCGGAAAGCTGGACGGCGACGCGATCGCGGCGACGACCCTCGCCGGGTCCGAGATCACCGCGAAGCTCTCGAAGGCGCCCGGCAACGGCGCGGCCGTCGGAGGCGTCAAGGTCGTCACGGAGGACGCCTGGTTCGCCGCGCGCCCCTCCGGCACCGAGGACGTCTACAAGATCTACGCCGAGAGCTTCCGCGGCCTCGACCACCTGCACGAGGTCCAGGCCGAGGCGCGCACGATCGTGGACGCGGCGCTGAACTCCTAGGCGCTGCGCTCAGTCGCCCGAGAAGGCTCGTTCCCGCCCAGGAGAACGAGCCTTCTCGGGCGACTCAGCGGCGGTGAGGAAAGGGCCGGCTACCAGCGCGGGTGGACGGTGGGGCGGAAGTGGGTGTCGTAGAGGGCGTTCACGGCCTCCATGAAGGCGGGGCCGAGGGGCGCGGCGGAGGCGGCGGCCGCGTTGGCGCGGGCCTGCTCGGGCGAGCGGGCGCCGGGGATCACCGAGGTGACGCCCTCCTGCTGGATGATCCAGGCGAGCGCGGCCGCCGCGGGGGCGAGGCCGTGGTCGTCGGCGAGGCGGGAGAACTCCTGCGCGGCCTCCACGCCGGTCGCGAAGTCGACGCCCGAGAAGGTCTCGCCGACGTCGAAGGCGGAGCCGTCGCGGTTGTAGCTGCGGTGGTCCTCCGGAGCGAACACGGTCTCGGTCGTGTAGCGGCCGCTGAGCAGGCCCGAGGCGAGCGGGACGCGCGCGAGGATGCCGACGCCGGCCTCGCGGGCGGCGGGCAGCACCTCGTCGAGCGGCTTGAGGCGGAACGCGTTCAGGATGATCTGGACGCTCGCGACGTTCGGGCGGGCGATGGCGGTCAGCGCCTCCTCCGTGCGCTCGACCGAGACGCCGTAGGCGGCGATCGCGCCCTCGGCGACGAGGGTGTCGAGGGCGTCGTAGACGGCGTCCTCGGAGTAGACGGAGGTGGGCGGGCAGTGCAGCTGCACCAGATCGAGGGTGTCGACGCCGAGGTTGGCGCGCGAGCGGTCGGTCCAGGCGCGGAAGTTGTCGAGCACGTAGTTGGCGGGGATCTGCTCCGCGCGACGGCCCATCTTGGTGGCGACGAAGACCTGCGCGTCGGGGTGCGCCGCGCGGTAGGCGCCGATCGTCCGCTCGCTGCGGCCGTCGCCGTAGACGTCGGCGGTGTCGAAGAGGGTCACCCCCGACTCCACTGCGGCGTCGAGCACGGCGAGGGCGTCGGTCTCGGCGACGTCCCCCCAGTCGGCACCGAGCTGCCAGGTTCCGAGGCCGACGACGGAGACGGGGGCGCCGGTGCGTCCGAGGATTCGAGTTTCCATGCCTCCACCGTAGGTGCGGCCGAGCCCGCGGCGGACCCCCTTGCGCGTGCTCTAACGTCGAGGGCATGCCCCTCCTCGTGCTCGGAAGCGCCAACCTCGACCACGTCCACCGGGTCGCCCGGATCCCCGCTCCCGGAGAGACGGTGCTCGCCCTCGGCGCGAGCACGTTCCCGGGCGGCAAGGGCCTCAACCAGGCCGTCGCGGCCGCACGGACCGCGCCCGGCACCGTCTTCGTCACGAGCCTCGGACGCGACTCGGCGGGAGACCGGCTCGCCGCGGTCCTCGGCGAGGAGCCGCTGGAGCTGCGCGCCCGCCGCGGCGACGTCCGCACCGGCACCGCGCAGATCACCGTGGACGAGCGCGGGGAGAACGCGATCGTCGTCGACTCCGGAGCGAACGCCGCCCTGGTCGGATTGACCGCCGAGGAGTCGGCCCTGGTGGCGGCGGCCGACGCCCTGCTCCTCCAGCTCGAGATCCCGACGGCGACGGTGACGGAGGCGGCCCGCGCCGCGCGCGCCGGCGGCACGGTGTCGATCCTGAACGCCGCCCCGATCGGCCCGCTGCCGGAGGAGCTCCTCGCGGTGCTCGACGTGCTGATCGTCAACGAGCACGAGGCCCGCGAGCTCGCCGCCGATCGCGGCATCACCGCCGCCGACGACGACGCGCTCGCCGCTGCCCTCACCGCGCTGGTGCCGCTCGTGCTGGTCACCCTCGGCTCCGACGGCGTCGTCGTGGCGGTCCGCGACCGCGAGCCGGAGCGCACCCCGGCCTTCCGGGTGGAGGCCGTGGACACCACCGGCGCCGGCGACACCTTCTGCGGCGCCTTCTCGGCCCGGCTCGCCGCCACGGGAGCACGGCTCGACGATCCGGAGCAGCTGGTCGCCCTCACCCACTGGGCGAGCGCGGCCGCGGCGATCTCGGTCACCCGCGCCGGAGCGGCGGTGTCCGCGCCGACGGCGGCCGAGACGGACGCGTTCCTCGCCGAGCGCGCCTGAGCGGGAGCTCCTCAGGGGGAGACGGCGCGGACACAGGCCTCGGGCGCCCTGCAGCACCGTCGCTCCGGTCGGCACGGTGCACTCCGAAGAAGCACGAGAGCGCCCGGCCCGGCTCCGCTCCTCGCGGCGGGGCGTCCCGCCCGGCGGACAGCCGCGCCCGCTAGCGGATCCGGCTAGTCGATCGCGGCGACCCGGACGGTCACCCGCGGCCGCAGCTCCGGATGCACCCGGACGCACCACTCGCGCACCGCGGCTCCGATCGCGCGCGCCACGTCCGGCGCGGACGCCTCAGCGGTCACGCAGAGGTCGACGGCCACGAACACCTCGTCCCCCGCGACGCGGACCAGGACCGGATCGGCGAACGTGCCGCCGCTCGCGGTGCCCAGCGGCTCGACCACGATCCCGGTCGCGCTCAGCGCCGTCGCCGCATGCGCGAGCACGTCGCGCACCTCGGGCCTGGCCGGCATCAGGGTCGCGACACCGTCCAGGGCGCGCAGCTCCGCAGCGAGCGCGGACACCGGATCGACCGGGGCCGCCGCCTCGAGGCCGCTCACGACTCCTCCGTCCCGGGGACGTAGACGTCCTCCACGCGGACGTCGATCCTCGACACCCGCAGCTCGGTCTGGGTCAGCAGCCGCGAGTGCACGCGCTCGCGCACCTGCTGGGCCGCCTCGGCGATCGGCACCCCCCAGAAGACCGAGATCGTCAGCTCCACCACGACCTCCGCGCCCGGCTCGGCGATGTCGCCGACCAGGCGGCAGCGGCCGACCAGCACGCCGGCGACGCTGTCGCCCGCCTCGCGCACGAGTCCGCGGACCGCTCCCTCGGTGATCGTGAGCGCCACGTCGGGCTGGACGCTCGCCAGTGGGATGTCGCGTCCGGCCCGCGACTCGCGGCGCACCTGGGTGAGGATCGAGCCGAACCAGCTCTCCTCCGGCGCGGGCAGGCGTGCGGCGTCGTCGTCGATGAGCGCGCCGGAGAGGGCGCGCACGCGCTCGAGGGCGCGCAGAGTGCGCCGGTGCTCCGGCGACTCCTCGATGGCGGGGTCGTACGGAGTGCGCCCGCGGTCGAGGTAGTCGCTCAGCTCGTCGATGCCGATGCCGTCGCCCTCCTGCTCCGTCGCGTCCGCCTCCTGCTCGAGCGCGGGCGGCAGCACGACGTCGTGCTCCCCCGCGCGCTCCGGCCGGTCGCCGGGACCCTGGTCCGCGTTCATCGCGTCTGCTCCCTCATCGCCAGTCCTCCATCGCCACGACCAGCGACTCGCGCGCGCGGGCGAGCTTGCCCCGCACGGCGGTCACCGTGAGACCGAGGTGATCGGCGATCTCGTTGTACGACTCCCCGCCGACCTCGCGCAGCACCCAGCACTGCCGCTGCGACTCCGGCAGCTCGGACAGGGCGTGCGCGAGAGCCCGCATGGCGTCGCTCTGCTCGGCGGCCTCGAACGGGCCGGGCTCTCGGGCCGGGGGATGCTCCACGGCGTCGACGTCGTCGGTCGGGCGGCGCTGGCGCAGCAGGTCGACGCTGGAGCGGCTGACGATCCGCATCATCCAGCTGCGCACGCTCGCCGGCTCCTTGAGCTGCGGGAGCTGCGCCCAGACCGTGATCAGCGCGTTCTGCACGGCGTCGGAGGCGTCGGCCTGCGAGCCGGTGAGGCGCCAGGCGTAGGCGCGGAGGATCGACTGGTGCCGCTTGACGAGCACCTCGAAGGCGCGCACGTCGCCCTCGGCGGAGCGCTCGGCGAGCAGCGCGTCGCTCGCCGCTTCCAGTCCGGGCACGGCGCCTCCTCCCTCTCCGCTCACGCGGCCTCGGGCCGCCTCTCAGGTGACGCTCAGGAAAAAGTCCACCGAGCACCGTGACGAACGCCGTCCGGGCTCCGTCTCACTCATGAAAGCACAGCCCGACCGGATTTCCGCCGGGCCTTCGACCCCGGTCTGCTCAGCAACGGCAGCCGATGAGACGTCCAGGAGACCTCATGAGCGACACCACGCGCACCCCCTCCACCACCCGCGTCGACAAGACCTCCGTCGACACGGTCACGAGCCTCGGCGGCTCGCGGACCTCCGGCACCGCCCAGGGCACCACGGTCATCGACGACAGCGTCGTGGCCAAGGTCGCCGGCATCGCGGCCCGCCAGGTGCCCGGCGTCTTCGCCCTCGGCAACAACGCCGCCCGTGCCTTCGGCGCGATCCGCCAGGCCGTCGGCGGCGCCGACCACGCCCAGGGCGTGAGCGTCGAGGTCGGCGAGACCCAGGTCGCGGCCGACGTGACCATCGTCGTCGAGTACCCCGTGCCGATGCAGAAGGTCGCCGACTCCGTCCGCGCCGCCGTCTCCGAGGCCATCACCGAGCTCGTCGGCATGGCCGTCTCCGAGATCAACGTCGCCGTCGTCGACGTGCACATCCCCGGCGACGACAAGGACGACGAGGCCACCGAGAGCCGCGTCCGATGAGCGACTTCCAGCGCCCCGCGCCCACCGCCCCCGGCGGCCGCAGCACCGTCCTCGGTGTCGTGGTCGGCGCGATCCTCGCCTTCGCGGCCCTGATGTTCGGATTCTGGGGCTTCGTCCTCACCGCCCTCTTCATGGCCCTCGGCGTCGTGATCGCCCGCATCGCCGACGGCACCCTCGACGTGCGCAGCCTCGTGGACGTGTTCCGCGGCCGCACCACCTCCCGCTAGGAGCCCACCGTGACCGCTCTCGACACGCGTCCCGCATCGCCGGTGGCGGGCACCGTCACCATCACCGTCCGCTCCATCGAGCGCGCCGCCGTGGCGATCGTCCACGAGGAGCTGGGCGTGGAGGTCTCCGCGATCCGCGTCCGCCTCTCCGATGACCGGGGCGGCCTCGCCCTCGCGGTGACCGCGCCGGTCGTCGTCGAGCCGGGCACCGCCCCGGCCGGCGGCTCCCTGCTCGAGCGCCTGCACGGCGATCGCACCCGCATCGCCTCCCGCATGGAGGCGCTGACCGGGCGCACCGTCAGCCGGATCGACATCCGGGTCACGGGCACCCGCACCCGAAGCACGAGGAGAGTCGCATGAGCCCCGCACCGTCGGCGCCCGACACCCGCTACAGCCGCTACCTCCGTCGCGAGACCCACAAGTCCCGCTCCGCCGCGCAGATCGTCGTCCTGGTGCTCATCGCCCTGGTCGCGGCCTATGTCGGCACGGAGGCGGTGCTCGCGATCCTCGGCGCCGCGCCCCTGCTCGCCGCACCGTCCGCCCTGCTGGGCGCGATCGTCGGAGTCGCGTCGCTGGCGAACCCCGCCCTCATCGGCGTGGCCGTCGGCGCGGGCGTCCTCGCCCTGGTCCTGCTGGTGCTCGCACTGGCGCCCGGGGCCCGGGCCCGCCACACCGTGGACGACGACCGCCTCGCCGTGGTCGTGGACGACGGCGTGATCGCCTCCTCCCTGGCCCGCGCAGCCCGCACGGCCGCCCACTCCCGCCGCGAGGACACCCGCGCCTCGCTCGGGCGGCGCACCGCACTGGTCGAGGTGACCCCCGCCTCCGGCATCGCGGTCGACCGCGACGCCGTGCAGAGCGCCGTCGACGAGGAGCTCGCCCGCATCGGCGCGAAGCCCGCCCCGCGCTCCACCGTCCGCGTCTCGACCTCCGGGAGGATCTGATGACCACGAGCAACCGCTTCGTCAACCGGCTCGTCCTGCTCGTCGTGGGCCTCGTGCTCGCGCTGGTCAGCGCCGGAGCCGTCCTGATCGCCGTCTCGCAGCCGGTCCGCGACTCCGTCCTCTCCTTCGCCGACGGCGAGGGCGCGGCCCTGGTCTCGCGCCTCTCCCCCGAGGAGGGCACCGCCTGGAGCGATGCCGCCGTCCTCTGGCCGCTCTACGCCGTCGTCGGGATCTGCCTCCTCGGCATCGTCCTCGCGCTGGTGATGGCCTTCGCCCACGGTCACGGCCGCACCGGCACCGTCCTCCGCGACGAGGCCGAGGGCGCGCCCGCCGGAGGGATCGAGATCGCGACCGGCTTCGCGGAGGACGTCCTCGAGACGGCCCTCGCGGGCCGGACGGAGCTCCTCGACGTCACGGTCGCGGCCTACCGCCACGGCTCCGAGACGGCGCTGAAGGTGCGCGTCCTCCCCCGCGGCGGCGTCTCGCCCCGCACCGTGGTCGACGCCGTGCACCAGGAGGTCGACGCGCTCGACGCGCTGCTCGGCGCCCGCCTGCCGGTCCTGCTCGAGGTCGCCTCGAGCGCCCGGGCCGGCTTCTCCAAGGAGGACCGGGTCGCCTGACCCCGGTCCCGCAGCTTCCCCGGCACCCGCCGGCGGATGGTCACACCGAACAGAAGGAGCCCCTCATGGGTGCAGACGACAAGATCCGCAACGCAGCCGAGAACCTGGTCGGCAAGGCCAAGGAGGCCGTCGGCAAGCTGACGGACAACGAGCGCCTCGAGGCCGAGGGCCAGGCCGACCAGACCAAGGCCCACACCAAGAAGGTCGGCGAGGACGTCAAGGACGTCTTCAAGAAGTGATCTGACCGGAACCTCGACGGGGCCGTCACCGCATCAGCGGTGGCGGCCCCGTCGTCGTGCGTGGAGCGGGTGCGTCGAGCGTCAGACGCCCCAGAACATGATCCGGCCGGCGGAGGCCGCGTCGATGCTCTGGTCGTGGTTGTCGGCGGTGTGCGAGGAGTAGAGGATCCTGTCGCCGTCGACGCTGGTCACGACGCCCGTGTGGTCCCAGTCGCCCGAGCCGTCCCAGTCGAACTGGACGATGTCGCCCTGCTTCACCCGGCTCCGCTCGGAGTCGGGGATGGCGGTCGCGCGCTCGGGGTGCGCGGCGAGGTAGGCGTTGAACGCTGTCGACGACGCCCAGGCGGAGCTGTACCCGCCGGAGGAGGAGTAGCTCCACTCGCCGTCCATCTCCCAGCCGCGGGCGATCAGCGACTGCGAGGTGAAGTTGACGCAGTCGTTGCCCGAGATCACGCCGTACTGGGCCGAGTTGTAGTCGTTCCAGTAGGTGGAGAGGTAGTCGAGCTGCGAGGCCAGGCGGCTCGCGTCCAGCGCGGCCTGGGCCTTCGCGGCCTCGATCGCCGGGTCGGGCGTGTAGGCGAAGGTGATCGCCGAGGCGACGACCTTCGTGCTGGCGAGCACGCCGGTCGCGGCGAAGCTGGGAGTGGCGGCCGCGGTCGGGGCGGCGAGGTCGGTCGAGGCCTCGGCCGTCGTGCCCTCCGCGGCGCCCGACGTGTCGACGGCCGGCTGCACCGCGTCGGCCGGGGTCCCGTCGACGGTGACCGCCGCGGCGGAGTCGGTGACCGCGTCGAACGTGATGGCCTGACCGTCGGCGTCGAAGAAGGCGACCGGGACCTCGCCCGCTGCCTCTCCGTCGGCCGGAGGGGCGGTGACCGTGATCTGGTCGGGGTTGTCGACCGCGACGCTGCCCTCGGCCTCGCCGAAGCGCACGGTGGCGACCGAGTCCAGGTTCGATCCCTCGAGCGTCACGCTCGTGCCGCCGGCGACGGTGCCGGAGGTGGTGGAGACGGAGCTGAGGACGACCCGGGCGGAGGCGGTGGTCGCGGGGAGCACGGCGACGCTGGTCGAGGTCGGAGCAGCGGACGGCGTCGCGGTGGCCGACTCGGCCGAGGAGCCGGTGCCGACGGTGAGGCTCAGACTCGACGCGACGGCCACGACGACGAGCCCGCCGGAGACGGCGAGCGCCAGCGTGCGCGGGGACGGGCGGAAGAAGGAGGCTTCGCGGCGGGCGGGCGCGGTGCGGAGCCGGTGCCCCTCCGCTTCGCGGCGGTCGCGGCGGGACGAGAACGATCCCTCCGGGGCGGGGTGCACCGGGGCGGGAGCCGAGGGCCGCATCCGGCCCGCCGCACC